>MGQW01000091.1 GCA_001798885.1 Deltaproteobacteria bacterium RBG_16_64_85 | reverse complement strand
GCTCCGGCACCACCGCGCCCGGTTCGAGGGTCACGAGGGAAAACATCAGCTTCTCTCCCGACGCGATTTTCGCCGTCACTCCCGGCGCCAGCTGACGGGGCTTCATGTCTGAGGGGTTCCATATCCGGTACATCGTCTCTGCCTCCTGTTCCTCCCCGGGGAAGCGGGCGGATATTTTTTCCCGCGGTCCATCCATGGGAGTTGGGGTATTATAATCGCATCGGTTTCCCCGTCGTGCGCACAGGTCCGGCAACCATTCGGCAATGATTCCTTCGAGCAGGTTTCGGCAGGCACCTTCAGAAATTGATGAGGAGGGAAATGTAGCTTTTTCGCCGCGCAATATCCCTTCCGGGAAGCGGGAAAGGAGGCGCCCTTGGTGAAGCTGCTGGAAAAAGCTCCGGATGGCATCTCGAAAAGATGCCTGTCTTTTCTCCAGGACCTGCTGGGAGACCTCCATCCGCGCGATTTCGCCGTCCGGCTGTGGGACGGCGGCACCCTGGAGGAAGAGCCGGGGGAGCCCAGACGGTTTACGCTGGTCCTGAAGCACCCCGGCGCGATGCGTTCGCTGTTCCGGTCGCCCAGCGAACTCTCCCTGGGCGAGGCCTACCTGTACGATGACTTCGACATCGAGGGGGACATCGGGAGCGCCTTCGCCCTGGCGGACCACCTGGTTCGCCTGAGCCCGGGGATCGGCGAGCGCCTGCGATTCGCGCGGCGGCTCCTCAGCCTGCCCTCCCCGGACCGCGCGCGAGCCGTTCGCCCGTCGGAGCGGCTGCACGGCCTCCGCCATTCGAAACCACGGGACCGGCTGGCGGTGACCTACCACTACGACGTGTCCAACGCCTTCTATTCCCTCTGGCTGGACGGCCGGATGGTCTACTCCTGCGCCTATTTCGCATCGCCCGACGAGGACCTGGACGCCGCCCAGGAGCGGAAGCTCGACTACATCTGCCGCAAACTGAGGCTGCGCAGCGGCGAGCGCCTGCTGGATATCGGCTCCGGCTGGGGCGGACTGGTCCTTCACGCCGCGCTCCACTACGGCGTGGAGGCGGTCGGCATCACCTTGAGCCGCCCCCAGGCTACGCTTGCGAGCGAGCGAATCCGGGAGGCGGGCATGACAGGCCGTTGCCGGGTCGAGGTCTGCGACTACCGCGACGTCGACGAACCGGTGGTCTTCGACAAGCTGGTCAGCGTGGGGATGTTCGAGCACGTGGGGAAGTCCCGCCTGGCGGAGTATTTCCGGCGGGCCTTCCGACTGCTGTGTCCGGGCGGCCTCTTTCTGAACCACGGCATCGCCTGCAATCCGGCCTTTCCCCCGGTTCCCGGGCCGTCCTTCAGCGACCACTACGTCTTTCCGGACGGGGAGCTGCTGCCGATCAGCGACACGCTGAGCGCCGCGGAGGCGAACGGGTTCGAGGTGAGGGACGTGGAGAGCCTGCGGGAGCACTATGTCATCACGCTGCGGCACTGGGTGCGGCGCCTGGAAGCTCGACGCGAGGAGGCTTGCCGCGCCGCCGGTGAGATGGCCTACCGCCTGTGGCGGTTGTACATGGCCGGAGCGGCCCACAAGTTCCGAACGGGCCGGAACAACGTCTACCAGGTGCTCCTGGCCAAGCCCGACCGGGGGGCCAGCGGACTGCCGCTGACGAGGGCCGACTGGTACGCCTGAAGGCCGGGCGTCAGGATTCCGCCCTCCCCGGGGGATCCGGGAGCACATACCCCGCGTCGGGAATGACGAGCGGCGGAGGGAGCTCGCCCAGGTGGCGGCGCGCCTTCTCGACGGCCTCGTCGAGGGAAGCCGCGGGGGTCATCCCCATCCGCTCCACGTCCTCCGGGCGCAGGGAGGAGATCAGGATCACACGGCAGGCGTTCGCCTTGACGAAGGCGGCGTGCGCGGTCTGGCCGTAGATCTGGTAATTCGCGCGAAGCTCCCTCTCCATTTCCTCCGGGTCCGGGAACCGGAACCACGGGAAGAACTGCGGGCTTCCGAATCCCTCCGGGCACTCCGCAAGGAGGATCAGCGCACCCTCCCCCTCGAGGGCGGCGAAGGCCTGGTCCATCGCCTTGTGCGACTGGATGAAGTTGATGTCCTTCGGGAATCCTCCCGCCGAGGCGATGACGAGCGGGTACTTCCGCGGGAGGTGCACCCGGTAGACCTTGGCATACCGTGCGCACCCCTCCTCGTGCGCTTTCTGCCAGTGGCCGGTGACGGCGTCGAACAGCTTTTTCTCGGGGGTGAGGAGCGTGTTGACGAGGAACGAAGGGGGGACCATGGATACGGCTTCGAGGATGTCCTGGTGCACGGGGTTCCCGGCAAGGATCCCGGGGCGCGCGAGGGGGTGCTTCCCCGGGCCGTCGGTGCGGAAGATGCGAAAGTGGGTGGCTTCCGCGGTCTTGCGCCCCGCGCAGCCGGGGACCAAGGTTTTCCTGCCGCCGCCGAAGCCGGCGAAGTAGTGGAAGGAGATCGTGCCCGTCAGGACGATCCGGTCTTGCTCCATCAACGATCGGGATAACAGGACCGGCGTTCCGCACGACGTGGTCCCCACAAGCACCGTTTCTCCGTCCGGGTCCGACTGCTCCACGTGCACTCCGGAGGATATTTCGGGACCGACCACCGCCCGGAGCTCCTCCACCGAGAGCGCGCGGTGCGTCCCCCGGGCGACGAAGAGGGTGACCTTCTTCCGGGGGATCCCCGCCGCGTCCGTCTCCCGAAGGAGCGGTGTGAGGAATTTTTCCGTAGCGCTGTATCGGGTTACGTCCGAGATCGCGAAGGCGACGGATTCGCCGGGCTTGAGAATCTGCCGCAGAGGGAGGCAGCCGATGGGCCGCGCGATCCGCTGCTGGAGGAGCGCTTCCCAGGAGGGAGGCAGCAGGGGAGGGCGCGCCGAGAGAAGGTCGACGGTCCGAAAGACGCCGCCCAGGAGCGCCATCGTCCTGCGGCCGTAATTCAGGGAAATGGGACGTTTCACGACGGAGTCCGGAAGGCGCCGCACGGGGCTCATTTCTCTGCACCTCCGTCAGAAGGATCGTCCGGATGCCGGTGGAAGTGGTATACCTCGGGGTGCTCATGCTCGTGCTCGTGCCAGTAGTCCTCGTGCGCGTGGCGGTGGAGGTGGACGAGGTTGGCGGCCAGGAGCAGGGAGCGGTCCGAAAGGATCTGCTCGGGAGTGCCGGAAGCGAGGATCCGCCGGTCCTCTCCGAACACGATTACCCGCCGCGCGATGTCGGGTACGATGTGCAGGTCGTGTGTGGCCGTGATCACCGTCTTCCCCCGCGTTTCCATTTCCATGATGACGTCCACCAGCGCCCGGCTGCTCCGCGGGTCGAGCCCCGCCGTGGGCTCGTCGAGCAGGAGGATCTGCGGGTCCGTCACCAGAACGGAGGCAATGGCGACTTTTTTCTTCTCGCCCTCCGAAAGGGCGAAGGGGGGCCTGCCGGAGAGGCCGCGGAGCCCGAAGCGGTCGATCGCTTCCCGTACCTTCGAGTGTACCTCTTCCGGGGGGTCGTTCATCTGCAGCGGGCCGAAGGCGATCTCGTCCTCGACCGTCGGGTTGAACAGCTGGGCGTCCGGATTCTGGAAAAGAATGCCGATCTCCTTCCGGAAATACATCCCGAAGGGGTCGCGGGAGAGGAGGGGATCGGTAATCCTGCGGCCGAAGGCCTGGTAAGTTCCCTTCTGCGGAAAGATCAATCCCCCCAGAAGCTTGAGGAGGGTAGACTTTCCGCACCCGTTGGCTCCCAGCATCGCGATCCGCTCGCCGGAACCAACCGCCAGCGAAAGGCCGGAAAGCGCCGGGATCCCGTCGTAAGCGAAATGGACATCCTTCAATTCCAGGAGGGGCGGCGAAACCGTCTCCCGATCTTGCCGGGACGCATGCAGATCACGGGACGCATGCATATCAAAGGAGATGTGCACCGATACAGAATAACATGACGACGACGATGAACCCCCAATCCCTTGCCCCGAACCGAACTTCCCGCGGGAATTTCGCTTCCCCCGTGAAGCCCCGTGCTTTCATGGCTCCGCTGACTTCCTCCATCAGGTGGAGGCTTCTCTCCCAGGAGGCCGCGAGGCGTGAACCGGCCCATGCCTGCTCCGCCCTCACGGGCAGCCGGCAAACGGAGCGGCTCTTTTTGCCGAGGTGCATCTCTTCGGACTGCCGGAGAAGGGCATGGACGTATCGCACCGTCATCCCTCCCACCTGCAGGAAAAGGGGGGGGAGGCGCAGGAACCGGAGGGCGCGGAGAAGGTCGGTCCATCGGGTGGACAGGGTAAGCCACAGGACGGCTGCCACGGAGGGGAGGACGCGCAGGAGGAAGGTGGCTGCGGTCAGGAGTCCCTCCCGGGTGATCCCGACGACCTTGGGCAATGAATATGGGCCTATCGACCGTCCTTCGCCGATGGCAAGCAGCGGATAGACCACTGTCCCTTCGTAGAAAAGATTCAGCAAGGAGGGGGCCGACATCAACAGGGAAAAGAGCAACGCGAACAGGAAACCGGCGCCCAGGAATTCCCGGAGGCGGATGCGGGAGAGCGCGACGGCGGCCAGCGGCAAAACGGCATGTGCCTCGAGGGTGGGGAACCGCCGTGCGAAGCTTAAGCTGACAAGGAACGCAAGGGCGGCGAGAAGACGCGCCCGGGGATCGACCCTCTGCAGGATGCCGGGACGGCGGGCGGTTTCTTCGCGGAAAAAGGCGGTTGAAAAAAAGGAAGAGATTCCCCGCAGCGTCCTCTCGACGTGCCGGTTCCCGAGTGGTCGAAGACCTCGGGCGTCGACAAGATCCAGAAACTTCCGTTCCCGATCCATCACCTCCATGGTTGCCGCACCTTCCTTTTCCCGGCCAGCCACCGGCCCAGGAGCCAGGTTCCGCCGCCGCACAGAAGGATGCCCAGGAATCCGGACAGAATATAGAAGAGGCTCAGCCGGGGAAGGGGAGCGTTCTCCTGGCCGGGAATTGCGTAATCCGGCATCGGGGCTTTCCAGACCTCCGCCGTCTTTTTCATCCCTTGGGGTTCGTACCCGACCATCTCCCTGATCTCGTCCACGCCCCATTCCCCCCAGGCGGAACCGGCCTTCAGAATCCGGGGCAGGTACAGCCCGAGAGGTGACAGGAGCGCCATGACGATCAGTGCGACGAGGAATTTCCGGTATTCCCTGAATCCCCCGGTGCCGCTCATTTTGCGGTCTCCCCTCCGGCCGGCAGCAGCATCCATGCGGACCGCGACCGCTGCAGGTAATGGACCACGAGGCCGGTGACCAGCCCTTCGACTACCCCGAAAACAAAGAGATGCTGAACCATCATGGCTGGAAGCGCCACCGAGAGCGGGTACGGTGCGTAGAAGGCGCGGCCATCGGCCCCCGTGTGCAGAAGGGGCTGGATGCCGAACTCCATTGCTGCGGCGAATGCGGATGCGTTCAGGCCGAGCCACCCTGCAATTCCCGCCGCGATCGTTTTTCCCTTCCCGCGAGATAATCGGCCCACTTTGGAAAGCATCCTGTATGCGGAATATCCGGTAAAGGGCATGACGAAGGCGATGTTGATGCAGTTTGCGCCGATGGCTGTGATCCCGCCGTCGCCGAAGAGCAGGGCCTGCATGACCAGTGCGATGCTGATCGAAAGAAACGCTCCCCACGGCCCCACGGCGATGGCGATCAGGACCCCCCCCACCGCGTGCCCCGTGGTCGCTCCGGGCAGGGGGATGTTGAACATCATGACGAGGAAAGCGAACGCCGCCGAGATTGCCAGGAGCGGCACCCTGCGCGCATCGAGGGACTGGCGGATCTTCCGCGCCGCCAGGGCCCACAGGGGCGCGCAGATCGCATAGCCGGCGATGTAGGTGGGCGGTCCGAGGTATCCATCCGGGATGTGCATGGGGTTCTCCTGCTACCTGGATTCGGAAGGGCCTTGTCCTTCGGGATCTTTTATCGGGTCTTTGCCCGACGCCATAAGGTCTCCCCTTGAACGAATGATATTACGATATTAAAAATCGTGCTACTCCCTGGCAAAAAAATCACGTCAGCGCCTTCCCCTCCGCCGTGGCGGAGAATGTCCCGTGCTTGACGCCCCGGGTTCCGATGAGCCGGTCGGCGATCGCCTTCAGGTTGGTGGCTTTTCCCCGTACCACGAGGACTTCCAGGCAGTGGTGGGCGTCCAGGTGGACATGAAGCGTGGAGACGATCTCCTTGTAGTGTGCGTGCTGGAGGTCGTTCAGCCGGTCGGCCAGTTCCCGTGTTTCGTGGTTGTACACGAGCGTGATCGTGCCCACCGCTTCATCGGCGCCCATCTCCCACTGTTCCCGGACCAGGCTCTCCCGGATCAGGTCCCGGATCGCCTCGGAGCGGTTGGCGTACCCTTTCCGCTCGATCAGGCGGTCGAACCGTCTCAGGAGTTTTTCCTCCAGCGATACGCCGAACCGGGTGATGCCGGCCATTGCCCCTTTTCCCCCTTCCTGATCCTTGGTGGCACAATAATATATTACGTGCCACTAATCAAGGGGAGCGGTCGACGTCATTGGCCGAGCTTTTCGGGGACCGGGAACGCGCGCCCGCAATGGGGGCAGAGGATGCTCTCGCCTGGCTGCCAGGGCCTTGCCTCCTTCTTCGCAGTCGCGCACGCCGCAAGCAGGACCACCATCGTCAAGAGAAGAACCGCAAAGCCACGTTTCATCTTCCATGCCTCCCGCCGGATTCCCCACCATACTATAATGCCGGAGAAAGGATGCAAGCGCAGTACGCGGGGAGGCGCGATGGAGAACAGGGAGTTGTTGGAATTCGCGGAGGACGTGGCGAAGGGTGCGGGCGAGATCCTGCGCCGGAACTACGGACGCAAACAGTCGATCCGCTACAAGGGGGAGATCAACCTGGTGACCGAGGTGGACCGCCAGTCGGAGGCGTACATCGTGGAGAGGATCCGGTCCTCCTTCCCCGACCACGGCATTCTCTCGGAGGAAACCCCGGAGATCCTGTCCTCATCGTCCTACCGGTGGATCGTGGATCCCCTCGACGGGACGACCAATTACGCGCACAACTACCCCTGTTTCTGCGTCTCGATCGCGGTGGAGGGGAACGGAGAGGCGCTGGCGGGAGCGGTGTTCGACCCTCTTCTCTCGGAGCTGTTCACGGCGACACCCGGGGGAGGGGCGTTCCGCAACGGCGAGCGGATCGCCGTATCCGCCACGGAAAACCTGCGCCAGTCCTTGCTTGCGACCGGGTTCGCCTATGACGTGAAGACGTCCGCCGACACCAACCTGGAATATTTCCGCGAGTTCGTTTTCACGGGGCAGGCGATCCGTCGCGACGGGTCGGCGGCGCTGGACATGTGCTACCTCGCCTGCGGGAGGTTCGACGGGTTCTGGGAACTGAAGCTGAAGCCATGGGACACGGCGGCGGGTCTTCTGATTCTTATGGAGGCCGGAGGCGTGGCGACCCGCCTCGACGGGTCGCCCTATGACATCCACCAGCCCGATATCCTCGCATCCAACGGGCGGATCCACGAGCAGATGCTGGCGGTGGTCCGGCGTGCCCGGGGGGACATTCGTGAACTCGGGTCTTGAGTTGAATGAGTGTTCCCCCCCGGGGCACCCGCGCGCCCCCCTTCGCTGCGTTACTTCTTTATCCCCTCCACAAGCGTCATGCCGTACTTGTCGTGCTGGAACGGATGGACCGTCGGGAACTTCGCGAAGAGCCATCCGTGGAAGATCTCCTTCTGGTTCTGGAAGACCTCGATCTGGGCCGCCGGGTTCTCCAGGTTGTTGGAGCTGGAGGTGATCGAGTCGGCCGCCATCGAGAAGTGAGGCAGGAACTCGCCCGTCTTGAGGACAAGGTCGGAATCGGGGACCTTGAACTCCGAGTTCAGGGGCACCGTGAACTGCTTCCTGGACTTCTTTTCCTTGTACTCCACCTCGATCTTGACGGCCTTCCAAGTTCCCTTCACCGCATCCGGGACGACCACCTTCTTTTCCGGACCCCCGCCCATCGGGGGCATGGCACCGAACTGGCCGGGCATCCCCTGGCCGGGCATCGGCGGCGGGGGAGGCGGCGGCTCCTTTTTCTTGCAGGCGGCCATGGCAAGGGTGAACATCAGCAGGGCTGCGGTCAGCAAGGCGGCTCTCTTCATCGTTCCTCCTCTTTCTTTCCGTCCTTTCACGGTTTGAAAGTCCGGGCGGTAATAACCATGGCGGGGGACACTGCTCAACCTGGAACTCGATAAAACCGGGAATGTCCCCCATGTGGCGGAGAGGGAGGGATTCGCCCGTCGAGGCTCCGGCGATCCCGCCTTTACCCCTCCGCAATTCTGTAGCGGGGAACCTCAGGGAGCGAACTTATTCCGGGAGTGGGGCCGCCCTCCCTGCCGCCTCGCCCGCCTGCCGCGCTCCCAAGGTCGCGCTTATCCTCCCTGATCGGCGGCTCACGCTCACAATATTCCAGGTGTCGCTGCGCCGCCCGCCTCGGGACCTGCCGCGCTCGCCGTCGCTCGCGCTTTCCCTCCCTATTCGGTCGGCGGTCCCTCGGACTCGGATCCTGCCAGAACCATACCCGAGGCAGCATCCTCGTCGGCGGCGGGCTCGGGTTCGAATCCCCAATTCTCCGATTGCAAACATCCTGGCGGAGAGGGAGGGATTCGAACCCTCGAGGCGGGGTTAAGCCGCCTACGCGATTTCCAGTCGCGTTCCTTCGGCCAGCTCGGACACCTCTCCGCGAACCTCCTGGCAATGCCAAAAAGGGCAGCCGGTTCGAATCCCCAATTCTCCGATTGTCAAACATCCTGGCGGAGAGGGAGGGATTCGAACCCTCGGTACGGTTTTACCCGTACAACCGCTTAGCAGGCGGTTGCCTTCAGCCGACTCGGCCACCTCTCCGATCCATCGGTGACATTCCTGCCTCATCTCCGGGATGCGGGAGAGTATTGTCCCCGCTCATCCTGGCGGAGGGAGTAGGATTCGCCCGATGAGGCTTCGGCGATCTCGCCATCGCCTTCCCGGTCGCCTCGCCCGCCTGCCGCGCTCCACAAGGTCGCGCTTATCCTCCCTGATCGGTCGGCGGCGGGCTCGGGTTCGAATCCCCAATTCTCCGATTGCAAACATCCTGGCGGAGAGGGAGGGATTCGAACCCTCGAGGCGGGGTTAAGCCGCCTACGCGATTTCCAGTCGCGTTCCTTCGGCCAGCTCGGACACCTCTCCGCGAACCTCCTGGCAATGCCAAAAAGGGCAGCCGGTTCGAATCCCCAATTCTCCGATTGTCAAACATCCTGGCGGAGAGGGAGGGATTCGAACCCTCGGTACGGTTTTACCCGTACAACCGCTTAGCAGGCGGTTGCCTTCAGCCGACTCGGCCACCTCTCCGATCCATCGGTGACATTCCTGCCTCATCTCCGGGATGCGGGAGAGTATTGTCCCCGCTCATCCTGGCGGAGGGAGTAGGATTCGAACCTACGGAGCGTTTCCGCTCAGCGGTTTTCAAGACCGCCGCCTTCAGCCGCTCGGCCATCCCTCCCGGAACCTTGTATTTATACCAGAATACCCCCGCGGTTTGACAGAAAAAACGGCTCGGAAATTGGAAATCGGTGGACTATATGGTACAAGGAAAGGTACCCGGGAAACAGTTTGCATCGCGAAAAAGGCGGATTATCCAATGAAATTCATCGATCTGCAGAGCCAATTCGCGGCTTATGAGGCCGACATCCGCGCCGGAATGGACGAGGTGCTCCGCAGTTCCCAGTTCATCCTGGGACCCAAGGGGGCCGAACTGGAGCGCGGTCTGGCCTCTTACGTGGGAGTCCGGCACGCCTTCGGCTGCTCCTCCGGAACCGATGCTCTCCTGCTCGCGCTGATGGCGCACGGGGTGGGTCCCGGGGACGAGATCATCACGACGCCCTTCACCTTCATCGCGACAGCCGAGGTGGTCGCGCTCGCTGGCGCCACGCCGGTCTTCGTCGACATCGAGCCTCTGACTTACAACATCGACCCCCGGAAGGTCGAGGAGGTGTTGACGAAGAAGACGCGCGGCATCATCGCGGTCAGCCTCTACGGGCAGTGCGCGGACATCGAGGCCCTGCTCAAGATCGCATCGGAGTACGGTCTCTTCCTCGTCGAGGACGGCTGCCAGTCGTTCGGGGCCACGCGCAACGGGACGAGATCCTGCGGGTTTCCGCACGTGGGGACGACCTCCTTCTTCCCTTCCAAGCCGCTCGGCTGCTACGGGGACGGAGGCATGGTGTTCACCTCGGACGACAGGATTGCGGACCGGATCGCGGGCCTGCGCAACCACGGCCAGTGGGAGCGGTACCGGCACAGGGCGATCGGCATCAACGGGCGGCTCGACGAGATCCAGGCTGCTGTGCTCCTGGCCAAGTTCCCCCATTTCCCCGCGGAGGTGGAGCGCCGCGCCGAAGCGGGTGCGTACTATTCGAAAGCCCTGGGGGATGTCGTCACCGTTCCGGCAATCGTGCCCGGGAACACGCATGTCTACGCGCAGTATTCGATCCGGACCCCGCGCAGGGACGAGCTCGCGGCGCATCTGAACGAGAACGGCATACCCACGGCCGTTCATTACCCGATCCCTCTGCACCGGCAGGAGGCCTTCTCCGGACTGGGGTACGGGGAGGGTGATTTCCCCGTGGCCTCCGCCGTCTCCCGGGAGATCCTCTCGCTGCCGATGTCGGCGTTTCTCTCCCGGAAGGACCAGGACGAGGTCATCCGGCAGGTACGCCGGTTCTTCGGGGGATGATATTCTGTTTTCGTGCTATTCGGGATGAAGAAGGGCCTGCCGAAACCGCTCCTCGTGCGTGCCGTCAACTGGCTTGGAGACGCGGTTCTGACCACCCCGGCTTTGGGCGCGGTGCGGGCCGCTTTCCCCGGGTCCCGGATCCTCCTGGCCGCAAAGCCCCTGGTCGCCGAGTTGTTCCGCCATCATCCCGACATCGACGAAATCCTCGTATACGAAAAGGAAGGCAAACACGCCGGGGCGGCCGGGATGCTGCGGATGGCGGCAGAGCTTCGCCGCAGAGACATCACAACGGCGATACTGTTTCAGAACGCCTTCGACGCGGCGCTTCTGGCCTTCCTTGCCGGCATTCCCGACCGGGCGGGGTATGCAACCGATGGAAGGCGCATGCTCCTTTCCCGGGCCGTACCCGCGACCGAGGAGGTACTCCGCATGCACCACGCGGAGTATTACCTCCACCTGGTTTCGGAATTGGGAATCCCCAGGCCGGCGAACCCGGCGATGCGCCTGCAGGTGAGCGGTGAGGAACGGGACGCCATGGTGGCGCGACTATCCTCGCTGGGAGTTCCGAAGGGGAGCAGAATCCTCGGAATCAATCCGGGCGCGACATACGGATCGGCGAAACGCTGGTTTCCCGACCGGTTCGCCGCCGCGGCCGACGCCCTTTCGGAGGAGTGGGACGCCTCCGTCTTGCTGATGGGGTCGTCCCCCGAGATGCCCCTGTCCGCCGAGATCGAGGCGGCCATGCGGCGCAGGCCGGTGAACCTCGCGGGAAAGACGACCGTGCGCGAGCTTATGGCTTTGCTTTCCCTCTGCGGATTCCTCGTCACCAACGACTCCGGGCCGATGCACATCGCGGCGGCGCTTGGGACCCCGCTCGTGGCGATCTTTGGGCCGACGGACTGGCGCACCACTTCCCCGTGGACCCGCACGGCGAAGATCGTCCGCGTGGACATGGACTGCTCCCCATGCATGCGGAGGGAGTGCGACCGGGGGCACGAGTGCATGCTGGGAATCACGGCGGACATGGTGGTTGACGCCGCGCGCGGCCTGATGGCGGAGAGTTCACGTGAGGCCACCTGAATTTCAACGGATATTGATCGTGAAGCTTTCGGCGCTGGGAGACGTTGCGCACGCGCTCCCCGTGATCGATTACCTGGGGCGGGTCGCCCCCGCGGCTTGGATCGACTGGGCGGTCGACCGGCGGTTCGCTGGCCTGCTCGAAGGGAACCCCGGGCTTCGCCGGGTGGTATCGCTCGATCTCAAGCGGTGGAAACAGGGGTGGAGCACGGCGGCGGCGCGGCGGGAGGCATCGGCGGCGGTGCGAGGCCTTCGCGAGGGAAAGTACGACGTCGCCTTCGATCTCCAGGGGAACGCCAAGAGCGGGGTAGTCACCCGTCTCTCCGCCGCCCCCCTGCGATACGGGTTCGACCGGGACGGAGCGCGCGAGGTGCCCAACCTCCTCTTCACGAACCGCAAGGTTGCACTTCGGCCGGAGGATCGGCACATCAGCCAGAAGCTCCTCCGGATCGTGAGCGCCCCCTTCGGCGGGGAGTTCGACCTGTCCGACCTCCGGTCCGAATTCGTTATCACGGAGGCGCAGATGCGGCACGCGGCAGAGGTCCTCGGGGAGATCTTCCCGGAGGCCGCACCCCTCGTTGTCGTGCACGCGGGGACCACGTGGCGCACCAAGCGGATGGATCCCGTTTTCTGGGCGGAGGCTCTGGGTGTCTTGCGGAAACGCTACCCGCGGATGGGGGCCTTCCTGTCGTGGGGGAACGAGGAAGAGCGCCGCGAGGCGGAAGAGATCCGTAACCACGCGGGGAGGGGGGTGGAACTGCTTCCGAAGCTGACCCTCGGGGAGCTCGCCGCCGTGTACCGGAAGTGCGGCTGTCTCATGGCCCCGGACACCGGCCCCCTGCACGTGGCCGCCGCGGTTGGGGCGAAGACCGTCTCCGTCTTCCGGGTCACCGACGGGAACCGGAACGCCCCGTTCGGCTCCAACCACCGGTTCCTCCAGGCACCGATGCCCTGCACGGCGTGCCTGAGGAAACGGTGCGCCATGGACGCCGAATGCCGGCGGAGCATCTCCGCGGAGGCGGTGGCGGAAGCGATGGCGGATCTGATGGGGGTCCGTTAAGAATCCATCTCCAACCTTGGGGAGGAATCATGTTGAAGAAAATCAAGAACCGGTTGACGGATCTTGAAACAGCGGTCTCTGTGCTCGTTAATTCCCCCACGTTTCAACCAGGAGAAGGTGGCGGTTTCAACGGATTGGCGGGAAGAAAGAGGATTTTCGAAGAGGTGCTGAAGAAATACCGGTTTTCTTGCATCATCGAGACGGGAACGCATAATGGTGAAACCACAGGATATCTGTCTGTGAGGTCCAAATTGCCCGTTTATTCCTCTGAAATAAATAAAAATATGTACTTGTTGGCGAGGATGAGACTGAAAAACATTTCCGGAATATATTTATATCATTCCGATTCAAGGGCATTTATTAAAGAGTTGAGCAACAATCCTGAAATAGTTCAAAGTGAAGTTTTCTTCTATTTGGACGCCCATTGGGGGAACGATTGTCCGCTTGTGGAAGAAATAGAGCAGATCGCTTCCCGGTGGGAAAAATTTGTAATAATCGTAGACGATTTTCAGGTTCCCGGTGATGATGGATACGGATACGACCGGTACAGCGCCTTTCGGAAAATGAATATTTCCCTCATCCGTTCTACAATGAAAAAACACGAGTTGTGCGCATTTTTCCCGACCATTCCTTCGGCGGAGGAAAGTGTTCAGCCGAAACCGAGAGGGTTTGTCCTCTTGACTCGAGACCATGAATACGCGGATTCACTGGAAACGATTTCCTTGCTAAGAAGACACAAGGTGAAATGAGAACCGGGGAGCGTATGGGAAGAGCAATTCGGATCCTCGTCGTCTTCGGCACCCGTCCGGAAGCCATCAAGATGGCTCCCGTCGTGAACGCACTGCGGGAGCAAAGCGATCGTTTTTCGTGCCGGGTGTGCGTGACAGCACAGCACCGGGAGATGCTCGACCAGGTGCTGGATCTGTTTTCCATCCGTCCGGACCACGACCTGGACATCATGCGGCAGGGGCAGGAGCTCCACGACGTG
>MGQW01000090.1 GCA_001798885.1 Deltaproteobacteria bacterium RBG_16_64_85 | reverse complement strand
ATTCCCCGGAGTACTTCGCCCCTGCCATTCTCCTCATAGGAGAAGGAAAGATTCCGGAGCCGCAGCATCGGCGCGTCAAGCCGATCTCCCACGCGGCCACCCTCCCTCGCGTCCGCCGGCGTCGCGACGTCTTTCTCGGCGGTCCTGGCCGTCCCAAAGGGTTCCGCAGGGAGGCGCAGGAACTCGTTGATGCGGCCCATCGCGCTGCCGCCCCTCTGCACGAGGTTGATGACCCATCCGAGCGCCATCGTCGGAAACGAGAGCATCGCAAGGTAGGCGTTGAACGCGACGAAACCTCCCAGCGTCAGCCGGCCCTGGATCACAAGCCAGCCTCCGAGCAGGAGGACCAGGGCAATCCCTGCCCCGGCGAGGAATCCGATCGCCCCGTGGAACGCCGCGGATGTCTTGGAAACCGAGACGTTCTGCCGGTAATACTCTGCGCAATTCCCTGCGAAGCGGCTCTCCTCCTTCTCCTCCAGACCGTACGCCTTGACCAGCCGGATGCCGCTGATGTTCTCCTGCAGGGTGGCATTCATCGCGGCGAGCGATTCCTGCACCTTCCGGTGGAGGCGGTGGAAGACCCTGCCGTATTCCCGGGATACGAGGATCACGACCGGCGCCAGGACCAGGGACACGACCGTCAGGAGGAGGCTGATCCGGAACATGAAGGTCAGCGCCAGGAGGTAGGAGATAAACGTCCCGACCAGCGTCAGCATCCCCGGGCCGAGGAAAAGCCATACCGCCGAGACGTCGTTGGTCATCCGCGACATGACGTCGCCCGTGGACGTTGCCCCGAAGAAGGACAGCGGGAGGCGGATCACGTGGTCGAAAATATCCCGGCGCAGGGAAAGCTCCACCCTGCGCGCGGCGACGAGGAGCCCCCGCCGCGAGGCATAACGGAAGGATCCGTACAGCGCGGCGAAGAGGAACATCCAGGAGACCGCGCGGACCAGCCGCTCCCTGCCGTCGGGCGCGGAAAGACCGTCGATCGCCTCCCGCGTCATCCACGGGATCAGGAGCCCGAAGGTGCTGGATACGAGCAGGCCAAGGGCGCACAGGAGGAAGGCCGTCCGGTGGCGCGCCAGGTAAGGGCGGAGGGTGAAGAGCTCGCGGATGGCGGGATCCCCCCTTACATGGGAACGGGGTTCGGCGTGAAGCAGACCAGGAAAAGCGCCCCCGCCAGGATGCCGACCAGGCGGCGCCCCCGGGAAAGGGGGACTTCGTCATAGACGGGGCGGGGGTGCGCCGTCCCCAGCACGAAGAGCATGGCCGCCCAGATGACCCATCCTCCCCAGAGGTATCCCATGGGGAGCAGAACAAACGGGACTGCCCTGGCCACCTTCGCGTAAGCCTCTCCGAACAGTGCATATGCGATGTGCCCCCCGTCCAACTGGCCCGAGGGGAGCAGGTTCAAGGCGGTTACGAGGAGTCCGATCCAGCCGGCGAACGCCACCGGGTGGAGGACCACGTCATACCCTTTCGGGATCTCGCCCAAGACGATGAACGACGCCGCGCGGAACAGCAAGGACTCGCCCAGGGGGATGCCCGAAAGGCCCGCCGACGGGCGGATGGCCGACAGGTGGAGGCCGACGAGGAGGATGGGTACCGCAACCAGCGCGCCGGCGATCGGCCCGGAGGCCCCGATGTCCAGCAGCGCGTTCCGGTTGGGGACCGGCGACTTGATTTTGATGAACGCCCCGAACGTGCCGATGAACGAGGGGGCGGGAATGAAGTACGGGGGCGTCACCGCTACGTTGTGACGCCTTGCGGCAGTGTAGTGCCCCATCTCGTGGATCGCGAGGATCGTGAGCAGCGGGATGGAGAACATGAAGCCCATCGCCAGGTCCGCCGGGTTGCGGAGAGGGTTCCCCCCCGCCAGAAACGTCCCCGCGACCAGCGTCGTGAAAACCGTCACGATGAACAGCAGGACCTGGATCCCCACCGGCTTTTCCTCCTTCTTTTCCCTTACCGATTATATGATAAAGGAAGACGGAGGTTGGGTTCCGGTTATGAAGCTTCTACTCCACATCTGCTGCGCTCCGGACGCGTCCTACGGCGTGCCGGCGATGCAGGAGCGTTTCCACGTCACGGGATTCTTCTTCAACCCGAACCTCCACCCCGGCAAGGAGTACGAGCGCCGCCTGCAGGCCACGCGGCAGCTCCAGGATTTTCTCCCCTTTGCCCTCGAGGTTGCGGGCGGCGGGGAGAAGGAATGGGAAGAGGCCGTTCGGGGGTTCGAGGGGGAACCCGAAAAGGGGCTCCGGTGCGAGACGTGCATCCGGATGCGTCTGCGCCGCACGGCGGAAGAGGCGAAACGTCTGGGGATTCCGGCATTCTGCACGGTCCTGACCGTCAGTCCGAAGAAGGACGCCGCGATGGTGAACCGTGCAGGCCGCGAGGAGGGAGAACGAGTCGGCGTCTTCTTCGTCGAGGCCGACATGAAGAAGAACGACGGTTTCCGGAAAAGCGTGGAAATATCGAAAAAACTTGGGATTTACCGCCAAAACTACTGCGGATGCCGGTATTCGGCTGGGCGGGGACACTCCTCGCGATATCAAGCGCAAAGATCAGGAGTGTCCCCGGTGGAATGTCCCCCCTTAAAATATCCCCGAAGAAAAGTTCCCTAGCCGCCGATAAGGGAGAACATGGGGCTTGGAATCTGGCGGAAGCGTGAGGGAATCACCATGTTAGCTCGGGGCCCTCGCCCCTCGCTATTTGAGGTCCCCCATAGCTTCCGGCAACATAAAACTTGGCGGAAGCGTGAGGGAATCGAACCCACCGGAGACATTTCTGCCTCCCGACCGGATTTGAAGTCCGGGGGGGCCACCAGCGCCCCATCCGCTTCCGTCGAGAACAAGCCTCCCCCGCCGCAGGGGGGAGGGATTACTTCTGCTTTGCCGTTTCCTTCGTGCGCCGCTTCTTCGACTTCTCCTTCCGGTGCCGGCGGCGCCGGATTTCCCGTTTCCTTTCAGTCGTCATACGAACCCCCGCGCAGTGCTGGCATGTTGGCGCGGACATTATAGCAAAAAGGGAAAGGAGGAACGATGAGACGAATCCCGATCCTGACGGCCGTCCTGTTCCTGATGGCGGCGGTCCCAGCGCACGCCCTGCCCGGCTTCGAGGTGGGCGCCCGGGGGATGTACTGGTTCCCCGACCTTTCGGCGAACGTGAAGACGACGACCAACGGCGTGACCGGCGAGTTCGACGCAAAAAACAGCCTCGGGATGGAAAACAAGAACTTCCCGTCGGGGGAGGCATTCGTCCGGCTCGGAAACGTTCACTTCCGCGTGGGAATCACTCCCGTAAAGTTCGACGGGGACAAGACCCTGACGGACAACATCGTCTTCAACGGGCAGACGTTCGCGATCACCAACCGCGTGATCTCGCACCTCGACGTGAAGATGATCGACGGGGAGCTCCAGTTCGACCTGCTCCGCCCCGATCTCGGCGTCGCAAGCATGAATCTCGGCGTGATCGTGAAGGTCAAGTACGTGGACGGGAACGTGGAGCTGAACGACAGGACGACGGGCCAGGTGCAGAAGAAGGATTTCAAGGCGCCGATCCCGATGGTGGGTATCGCAGCGGGCGCCGGCTTCCTCAAGGACATGGTGCGCGCGGACGCCCGCGTGACGGGGGTGGCCTACGCAGGGAACCACCTGTTCGAGGGGGACGCCTTCGCATCGTTCGCGCCCCTCCCTTTCTTCCGCGTGCAGGGCGGCTACCGGCTGATCGACCTCAAGATCGATAAGGACGACATCTTGGCCGCGCTTAAGCTGAAAGGGCCGTACGTGGGGGCCCAGCTTTCTTTCTAAGAAGCCTTTCTGACGGTCAAAACGGGGGACATTCATTAACTTAAGTATCCTGGGGCCGCTAGACCTGGCCCCGCCTCTGCATTTTGGCTATCTGAACTACTTACTTAACGGGAAAGGACGACCCCCGGGTTTAAGTAGTTCAGTTTTTTTTTACCGGAAGCGGTGTTACTATCGGCCCATGTCCATCAACGAGGAAGTCAAGCGCGCAATCGGGGACGTCGCCCGAAGGCACGGGCTTTCGCTCGTCCTGCTCTTTGGTTCCGCCGCTGCGGGGACGGCTCGCCCGGACAGCGATATCGATATCGCGGTCAAATTCCGCGATGGGAATGTCGAACTTCGTCGAATCCTTGAGGTTCAGCGGGACATTTCGGCTCTCTTCGGCGATCGCGATGTCGACCTTGCGGTGCTAAACCGTGCCGATCCGCTCTTCATGAGAAAAATAGCGGAGCAGTGCGCCTCCCTGTACGGCGAGCCAGGCGAGGCCGATGCGTTCCTGCTCCTGTCCTTCAGACGCTACCAGGACCACAGGAAGTACCTCGAGATGGAACGAGATTTCGCCGTCGCTTACGTGAAAAGGATTGCGTCATGATCGACCGGGAACTCGTCACGCGCAAGATCGTTCTCATCGGCGGCGACCTCGAGGAGTTGCGGAAGCTCGCGGGCCCGGGACTCGAGGCATACCTGGCCGATCCGTACAAGGAAATCCTCGCCGAACGATTCCTCGAACGGATGATTTCCAGGATGATCGACATCAACTATCACGTCATCACCGGTTCCGATCGGCCGCCGCCGAGGGATTACTATGACAGCTTCACGGAACTCGGGAAGATGGGGGTTCTCGATCCCGGGTTCGCCTCCCGGGTCGCCTCGGCAGCAGGGCTCCGTAACCGCATTGTCCACGAGTACGACGACATCGAACCCGACAAAGTCTTCGAGGCGATCCAGTCCGCCCTTGCCGATCTTCCGATCTATCTGCAGGCCGTGCTCTCGTTCATCGGCTGATACGTTCATTTACACTGTTGCAAAATCTGCTTGCGATAGCAGGATGCGCGGGTAGAATAGAAATTCTCTGGCTGGGCGCTTAACTCAGCGGTAGAGTGCCACCTTCACACGGTGGAAGTCACAGGTTCAAGTCCTGTAGCGCCCACCACCGCCTCGTCGCCTGGACGGATCCGTATTTTTCATGACACTTGGCCCGAGACGATCCTCACCCCACGGTGGTCCGGCCGGTCGGCCGAAACGTTCCGGAACCCGGCGGCCCTGAGCATGGAGACGACCTCGCTCGCCGAGTAGGCCCTTCCCCCCTCCGTCATTGCCGCCATGTGGACCGAGAAGAATGCTGGGCCAAGCGGGGCGGTTTTGCTTTCCTCGAGGAGGAATTCCTGCACGGCGACTCGGCCATCCGGCGCCAGTGCCTGCCGGACCTTTCTCAGCAGGAAAAGACAATCCTTTTCGGAATAGGCGTGGAGAATCTGGGAGATCCAGATGAAGTCGCAGGGGCCGCCGAGAGGATCTTTCAGAAAATCCCCTTCCTGCAACCGGACCAGGCGGGAGGCCCCCTTCTCCCGCAGGATCTTCCGGGTGACGCGGAGCGTTTCCGGCGTGTCGAAGACCGTGACTTCCGCGTCCGGATAGCGCTTCGCCCACTCCACCGCGTACGTGCCCGGACCGCCTCCGAGATCGAGAACCCGCTCCCCTGCCCGAAGCGGGATCCGGCCGGCGACAAGGGCAGCCCGCTCCCGGGAGTTGTCCTCCATCCCCCGGATGAAGTTTTCCTGGTAATCGGGTGGCCTCCCCGACCCCCTCCTCCCTCCCCGGATCTTCTTCTCCAGCCCCGTCCACTCTTCCCAGCAGTTCAGATGGTGGAGCAGGATGGAGCGCATCGAGCGCGGGCCATCCGAAAGGACCTCCTGCGCGACCGCCGTGTTCCGGTAGTTCTCTCCCGCCTTCGCGAGCAGTCCCGCCGCGACCATCGCGTTCAGGAGGATGGAGAGATTGCGGGGATCGGCCGAAAGCCCGCGGGCCAGCGCCCGCGCATCCGCGGCGCCGCCTGCCAGGGCCGAAAAGACGTCGAGCCGCAGCGCCACGAACAGGGCCATCGACTTCTGGTAGCTGTGCGCCATCTCCATCACGTCGTCCACCGATCTCACCGGGATCATCCGATACCCCCTTCACAACTTTCTCAGGCGAGCGAGACCGTCCTTCGCGTCGATGACCTCGTAACCGGCTTCGCGGATCTTCGCGCGGAGGGCGTCCGCTTCCTGAAAATCGCGCGCACTTCGAGCGGCATCGCGCCGGGCGGCGAGTCTCTGAACCTCCGCCGGGACCGGCGCCTCCGTCCCGGCGCCTGCCGCGGCGGTGAGCCCGAGCCCCAGCACCGCATCCCACTCCGCGGCGAGTTCCCGCAACGTCCCGCGGGAAAGCCCGGCGCGCGCCGCCTCGTGGACCACGCCGACGGCCAGTGGAAGATTCAGGTCGTCCTCCACGGCCTCGCGGAACCGGCGCCG
>MGQW01000089.1 GCA_001798885.1 Deltaproteobacteria bacterium RBG_16_64_85 | reverse complement strand
GCGGACCGTCGTCTGCTAAGATGGGGGGATGAAAATCGCCATCCTGGGCGCCGCCGGATTTATCGGCAGGATCGCGGCGCAGGCCCTTTCCGCCCGACCGCAGGTCGGGGAGCTGCTCCTGGTGGACTACAACATCCGGGACGCGAAACGGTTCGCGAAGACGCTCTCCCCCAAGTGTCGATGGGCGATGGCCGACGCCGGCCGGTCCCTGGAACTTACGCGGCTGTTTGCGGGGGTAAACGCCGTGGCCAGCGCTGTCGGCCCGTGCGCGGAGTACGAGAAGAGGATCCTGCTGACCTGTGCGGAGAAGGGGACCCCTGCCGCCAGCATCGGGGACGGTACGCTCTCCGCGGCCGACCGGCGGGAGGTCCATGACGCATTCCGCCGCAAAGGCGTTGCGGCCGTGTCGGGCTGCGGAATGATGCCCGGATGGACGGAACTCCTCTCCGCCCACTTCCTCGCCGGCGGCCGGACGGCGGCCGGTGAACGGCAGGAACCGGCGCCGCGCCGTTATCTCTTCTGCTCTCTCGACCGGTTCGGCGGATACGCCTTCTTCCGGAGAGTGGCCAGGGCCCCCGGGCGGGAAGAGACCGCTCCCTCCGGCTCCCCCCCGGGAGGGTATTTCGTCTTGGGGGAAGATTTCTTCGGCCTTCCGCCGGGGCGTCCAGCGGTCTTTTTCCGGCGGTTCGGAAGAACGCTCGGAGCGCTCGGACCTGTCGGCAAGGAACTTTCGGCGGCCATCCTCTTCTGGCTCCGCGGTTCCATGGAATCCCCGCCGGGAACGCCGGCCGCGGTGGCGGGCATATCGGCAGATGGAGAGTGCGACGCTGCAACTGCGGCGATCGAGGACCGACAGGGACGCCTCGCGGGCGTCCTGCTCGCGGAGGTCGCGCTCAAGCTCGCGGGGGGAATCGGAGGAGAAAAAGGCCTCCTGCCGCTGCCCGAAGTGATCGGGCGGGAGGAGGCCGAAAGGATCGCAGGCGAAAGCGGCGGGAGGCTTCTTACGGAATCTCCGCCCTGATTTCAGTGCCGGATGACTTCCTCGCCGGAAGATCCGGGCGGGACGGCGGGGGGCTCCGCCTCCGGTTCGGGAGGCGAGACCGGCTCCACGGGCTTCACGGTCCCGGGCATGTCGATGGCCGCCTCGATCACTTCATCCATGTGGCGGACGAAGAGGATCTTGAGGTTCTTGCGGATCTTGGCCGGGATCTCCGTCATGTCCTTCTCGTTTTCTGCCGGCAGGATCACGGTCTTGATCCCGCCGCGATGGGCCGCCAGGAGCTTCTCCTTGACCCCGCCGATCGGGAGCACCCGCCCGCGCAGGGTGATCTCTCCCGTCATCGCCAGGTCGTTCCACGCCGGCACCCGCAGCAGCGCGGAAGCCAGGGCCGTCGCCATCGTGATCCCCGCCGAAGGGCCGTCCTTGGGGATGCCCCCCTCCGGCACGTGGATGTGGATGTCGATCTTCTGGTAGAAGGACCGGTCCAGTCCCATGCGATCGGCACGGGTGCGGATGTAGGAGAGGGCGGCGTGGGCCGACTCCTGCATCACCTCCCCGAGCTTGCCCGTAACCTTGAGGTTCCCCTTCCCCGGCATGAGGGCCACTTCGATCAGGAGAAGCTCCCCGCCGAACTCGGTCCAGGCCAGCCCCGTCGCGAGCCCGATCTGCCCCTTCTCCTCCGCTTCGCCGTACCGGTACTTCGCGGGGCCCAGGTAGCCGCGCACCGCCGAAGGGGAAACGCGCATCTTCACGAGCGAAGGGTCCTTGACCACCTCCCGGGTGATCTTCCGGCAAATGGAGGCGATCTCCCGTTCCAGGTTGCGCACTCCGGCCTCGCGCGTGTGATAGCGGATGATGTGGAGGATCGCCGCGTCGGCGAACGACACCTTCTCCCGCGACAGGCCATGCTCGTCCAGTTTTTTCTTGATCAGGTGGTCGCGGGCGATGTGGAGCTTCTCCACCTCGGTGTACCCCGGCAGACGGATGATCTCCATCCGGTCCTGCAGGGGGGGCGGGATGCCGTGCAGCATGTTCGCCGTGGTGATGAACATCACGTCGGAGAGGTCGTAGTCGATGTCCAGGTAGTGGTCGTTGAAGGAGTTGTTCTGCTCCGGATCGAGCACCTCGAGGAGCGCCGCGGAAGGGTCTCCACGGAAATCCATCGACATCTTGTCGACTTCATCGAACAGGAACACGGGGTTCACCGTCCCCGCCTTTTTCATCTGGTGGATGATTTTGCCGGGGAGCGCCCCGATGTAGGTGCGCCGGTGCCCGCGGATCTCCGCCTCGTCGCGAACGCCGCCCAGCGACATCCGGACGAACTTGCGCTCCATCGCCCTCGCGATCGACCGGGCCAGGGAGGTCTTCCCCACGCCGGGAGGACCCACGAAGCAGAGGATCGGCCCTTTCAGCTTGGACACGAGCTTGCGGACCGCGAGGTACTCGATGATCCGCTCCTTGACCTTCTCGAGCCCGTAGTGGTCCTCGTTCAGGACCGTTTCGGCCGCATCGATGTCGAGCTTGTCCTCGGTGCGTTCCTGCCACGGGATCGAGATGAGCCAGTCGACGTAGTTGCGGCTCACGGTGGCCTCGGCCGACATCGAGGACATCATGCGGAGCTTCTTGATCTCCTTCTGGGCCTTCTGCACCGCCTCCTTGCTCATCCCCTTCTTCTTGACCTTCTCCTCGAGCTCGTCCAGCTCCGTCTTCCCCTCGTCCCCCTGGCCGAGCTCCTTCTGGATGGCGCGCATCTGCTCGTTCAGGTAGAACTCCCGCTGCGTCCTCTCCATCTGCTTCTTGACGCGGCCCCGGATCCTCCGCTCGATCTCGAGAATCTCGATTTCGGCTTCCATGAGGGCGAGGATCTTCTCCAGTCGATTCCGGTCCGGCTCGATCTCGAGGATCGCCTGCTTGTCGGAGAGCTTGATCGGCAGGTGCGCAGCCACCGTGTCGGCGACCCGGGCGGGGTCGTGGAGAGCGCCGACCTGCGAGAGCGTCTCGGAAGGGATCTTCTTGCTGAGCTTGGCGAAGCTCTCGAAGGACGCGAGGACGTTGCGGACGAGCGCCTCCGCGTGCGCCCCCGTGACCCGCTCCGGAACGATCTCCTCGGTGCTCACCTGGAAATAGCGGTCGTTGGGAAGGTAATGGACGACTTTCGCTCTCGACCGTCCCTCCACGAGCACCTTGACCGTGCCGTCGGGAAGCTTGAGCAGCTGGATGATGTGGCTGACGGTGCCGATGCGGCGGATGTCCTCCTCCGCGGGGTCGTTCGTCGAGGCGTCCTCCTGGGCGGCCAGGAAGATGAGGCGGTCCAGGGACAAGGCGGCTTCGAGCGCAGCGATCGACTTGTCGCGCCCCACGAACAGCGGCACCACCATGTGGGGAAACACGACGATGTCGCGCAACGGGAGCAGCGGCAGGATCTTTTTCCTGTCTTCCATTCCATCCTCCACGGCGTCACCGGCCCTGCCGTTCGAGGGGCCCTCCTGCCTCACGCCAGTTCGGCCTTCTTTCCCTGCACGATTTCCGGAGGGACTTTGCCGCTCACCACGTCTTCCGAGATAATGCATTTCTTGATGTTGCTCTGGGAGGGGATCTCGTACATCACGTCGAGCATGATGTGCTCCAGGATGGACCGCAGGCCCCGCGCCCCCGCCTTCCGATCGATCGCCTGCCGGGCGATGGTGCGCAGCGCGGGCTCGGAGAATTCCAGCTTCACGTTTTCGAAATCGAACAGCCGCTGGTACTGGCGCACGAGCGCGTTCTTCGGGCGCGTCAGGATCTGGACCAGCGCGTCCTCGTCCAGCTCGTGCAGGGTGCCCAGCACCGGGAGGCGCCCCACGAATTCCGGGATCAGCCCGAACTTGATGAGGTCCTCCGGCTGGACGGCCTCGAGGAGCTTGCCGAGGTTCCTCTCGGTGTGCGAGACGATGTCGGCGCCGAACCCCATCGTCTTCTTCGTGGTCCGCCGCTCCACGACCCCGTCGAGGCCGATGAACGCCCCGCCGCAGATGAAGAGGATGTTGGTGGTGTCCACCTTGATGAAGTCCTGCTGCGGGTGCTTGCGGCCGCCCTTCGGGGGGACGTTGGCGACGGTCCCCTCGAGGATCTTGAGAAGCGCCTGCTGCACGCCCTCCCCGGAGACATCCCGGGTGATCGAGGGGTTCTCCGACTTGCGCGCGATCTTGTCGATCTCGTCGATGTAGACGATCCCCTTCTGGGCCTTCTCCACGTCGTAGTCGGACGCCTGGAGGAGGGAGAGGATGATGTTCTCCACGTCCTCCCCGACGTACCCCGCCTCGGTCAGCGTCGTCGCGTCGGCGATGGTGAACGACACGTTCAGGATGCGGGCGAGGGTCTGCGCGAGCAGCGTCTTGCCGCTGCCGGTCGGCCCGAGGAGCAGGATGTTGGACTTCTGCAGCTCGATGCCGTCGGTGGTGCGGGACTCGATCCGCTTGTAGTGGTTGTAGACCGCCACGGAGAGGATCTTCTTGGCGCGCTCCTGCCCGATGACGTACTCGTCGAGGGTCTTCTTGATCTCGGTGGGCTTGGGGAGCCTTCGCCGCTTCTCGTCTAAAGAGTGCTCGACCTCGGTCTCTTCCGAGATGATGTCGTTGCACAGCTCGACGCACTCGTCGCAGATGTACACCGTCGGCCCCGCGATCAGCTTCCGCACCTCGTTCTGCGCCTTGCCGCAGAAGGAGCAGACCAGAAGGTTCGCCTTATCGTTGAATTTCCGGGTCAATGGGGGGCCTCCGTCAATCCACGAGCGGCCTTGCGACCGCCAGCCGTTTTTCGACAACCTGATCGATTATACCATAGCTCCTCGCCTGCTCCGCCGACATGAAGTAGTCCCGCTCGGTGTCCAACGCGATCCGCTCCAGGGACTGCCCCGTATGCTTGGAAAGGATCTTGTTCAGCTCCTCCCGCATCCGGAGGATTTCCTCGGCCTGGATCTTGATGTCGGTGGCCTGGCCCCGGGTCCCCCCCATCGGCTGGTGGATGAGGATCCGCACGTTGGGCAGGGCCGTCCGCTTCCCCTTGGCCCCGCCGGCCAGGAGCACCGCGGCCATCGAGGCGGCCTGGCCGATGCACACGGTGGCCACCTTGGGCTTGATGAACTGCATGGTGTCGTAGATCGCCATGCCGGCCGTCACCAGCCCGCCGGGGCAGTTGATGTAGAGGTTGACGTCCTTGTCCGGGTCTTCGGCCTCGAGGAACAGAAGCTGCGCGATGACCAGGTTGGCGATGTCGTCGTCGATCGGATTCCCGATGAAGACGATCCGGTCCTTGAGCAGCCGGGAGTAGATGTCGTAGGAACGTTCGCCGCGGGCGGTCTGCTCCACCACGATGGGCACGAGGGTCATTCGGCTGCAACCTCCTCTTTGACGTGCGCGTTCTCGAGCAGGAACGCCATCACCTTCCGCTCCAGGAGCCGGTTCCGAAGGGCGTCCAGCCGGTTTTCGTCCCCGTAGTGCTCCCTCACCTTTTCATGGCTCATCCGGGCGACCGCCGCCATCTCTTTCATCTCGGACTCGATCTCGGAATACGGGACGTCGATGGCTTCCTGTTTCGCGATCGCTTCGAGCAGCAGGGAAACCCGGACGGCCCGTTCCGCGCTCGGGGCGAACCGCTCCTTCATCTTTTCGAAATCCATGTTCACTTTCTTTAGGTCGATTCCCTGGGAGGCCATCCGGTTCGCCGTTTCCTCGATCATGCCGAAGATCTGCCGGTCGACCAGCGACCGGGGAACTTCGAAGGCGTTCTTCTCGAGCAGCCCCTTCCGGATCTCTTCCTCCGAGCGGAAACGGGACCGCTCCTCCCCTTCCGCCCGCAGCCGTTCCGCCAACCTGGAACGAAGCTCCTCCAGGCTCTTTATATCGCCGAGATTCTTGACGAAATCCTCGTCTACCTCCGGAAGACGTTTCCCGCGGACGGCGCTCACGACGACGTCGAAGCTCACTTTTTTCCCCGCGTATTTCTTGTCGGGAGCGTCCTCCTGGTATTCCACCTCTACGGCCTTCCGGTCCCCCTGCCTGGCCCCCGAAAGGGCCGCCTCGAACTCCTTCCCGAACGGGACCCCGACGCCGAGGACCAGGCTCGCGGGCTGGCCGGTTTCGATCGCCTCGCCGGCGGCTGAAGAGGAAACGCTCAATTCGAGAAGGTCGCCCTCGGCCGCCCCCCGCTCCTCCACGACATGGTAACTGGCGAAGGACTCCCGAAGGCTCGCGAGCGCGGCGTCCACCTGCTCGTCCTTGACCTCCACCTTCTCCTTCACAACGGGCAGCCCCTTGTACCCGGAGGGCGTCACCTCGGGGAACACCTCGAAGGTCGCGGTGAAGGCGAACTCCTGCCCCTCGGCGATCTTCGCGCCGTCGATTTTCGGCATGGAGAGCACGCGGAGGTTGTTCTCCTTGACGGCTTCGGCGATCGATTCCTTCACCAGGTGCTCGACCACCTCCCCCTCCACGTGATCCTTGAAAAGCCGCTTCACCATGGACATCGGGGCCTTTCCCTTACGGAATCCCCGGAGCGGGACCATCTTCCGGACCTCGGCGTACCCCTCCTCGATCCGCTTGACCACCTCGTCCGGAGGGACCTCCACCCGGATCCGCTTCTCCACGCCGCTGACCGTTTCCACGCTCGTTTTCATCGTCCTCTTCTCTTCCCTCTATTTAGATAACGGCACGCTGCTCGGTGGTGCGAGAGGAGGGATTTGAACCCTCACGGTTGCCCACCGGATCCTAAGTCCGGCGCGTCTGCCATTCCGCCACTCTCGCACGCAAGGAAGCTTGCCTGAACGGAAAACCACAGTATATCCGGAAGGTTCCCCAAGGCAAGCGCAAAATCAGGGGAGGCGCAGGATCCTTCGGGCGTTGGACAGGAAGAACTTGTCGAGGACGGCGGCGGGGTAGTTCTCCGCGTCCCAGTCGCGGAACAGGCGCTCGTAGGTGAGGACGGGGTAGTCCGAGCCGAACATCACCTTGTCCTGGAGCCGGCCCGCGATCTCCTTCTTGAGCTCCGGCGTGAAGTACTTCGGCGACCAGCCCGAGGTCTCCATGTAGACGTTGGCCTTGTGGAGGAGGATCGCGATCATCTCGCTCTGCCATGGCCACGACGGGTGGCAGGCGATGATGGTGAGCCCGGGAAAATCCGCCGCGACGTCGTCCAGGTGGATCGGCTGGGTATACTTGAGCTTCAACCCCATCCCCCCGGGTGTCCCCGCCCCCAGGCCCGTCGTGCCGGTGTGGAACTGAACGGGGACGGAGAGCTCCACGCACTTCTCGTAAAGAGGGTAGAACCGCCGGTCGTTGGGGAAAAACGCCTGCGCAACCCCCTGGAACTTCACGCCGACCATGTTCAGTCCCCGAACGGCGCGCTCGAGCTCCCGGACCGCCTCTTCCCCCTTCCAGGGGTCGACCGAGGCCCACGCGCCGAGGATCGTTTCCGGGAACCGGTCGCGGAGCGATGCCGTGTAATCGTTGGTCGTTGCGGGGAGCTTCGTCGTCGACTCGGCGTCCCAGGCGATGATCATCGCGCCGACCCCCGCGCGGCGGAACTCCTCCACCATCTCCTCGTCGGTACGGACGCGGAAGGGCGTCTTGTAGTACGCCTCGAGGGCCTCGAAATACGGCCGCATCGATTCGTACCACGGGCGGGTGCTCGGGTGCGCGTGGATGTCGATGGCTTTCAAGGTGCTACCGGAGGTCCAACCCCTCCTCGAACTCCGCGGTGGGTTGGTCGAATTGCATGCCGAAGATGTACGATCCCTTCGGTTCCTCCGCCCCGCGGAACCACACGACCTTTCCCGAAACCCGGACGGGGGGATCGCCTTCGACGAATACGGTCGCGTCCACCCGGTTGCGCGTGGTCATCAGGGTGTCGTACATGATGTGAATGCCGTTGGGTGCGATCTTCGGGGTGACGACCGACATGCCGAGCGCGGACAGGTCCCTCACGGTCCCGGTCACCGGGGAGGAAACCCTTACCGGATCCCGGCCGCTCTGGACGGTAAAAACAACGGTGGCCATTCTCTGACGTCTCTCCTTTCTCCTTCGTTCCCTGGAAAACAGGGTCACTCGGGAACTCCTTCTTTCTTCTCCTCGTCCATGCGCCGCAGGCCTTCCATCATCAGCTGCATCTCGTCCATCGCGATGGTCCGCAGCTGCGTCGTCTGGCCGTGGGAGATGACGAACGGCCCCTCCTGCCGGTACAGCAGTTTGTAGAAGGCCTCCTCGCCGGAGAGCTTCCCCGCCTCGCAGTGGCGGATCCGCCCGTTCTCGAAATAGATGCGCCCCTCTTCCCCCCCCACGCCCTTCAGAGTAACACATGCGGTCTTCAATCCGAGGTGCAATGTCTGGACGATGTCGGGGATGCCGAGGTTCTTGAGGTCCCCCACCACTCCCTGGCTTCCGCCCACCGCCCCTTTCCGGAGGCGGGAATCCCTCCGGATGATGTTCCGGATCCGCGCCGCGAGTTCCTTGAGGTCGACCGGCTTGACGAGGTAATCCTCGGCCCCCAGGTGCAGCGCCTCCACCTTCACCTGCGTATCGTCCTTGGCGGTCAGGAAGATGACCGGGGTGTCTGCGAGATCGCCCCCGCCGCCCCGCATCTTCCGGAACAGGGCGAGGCCGTCCATCCCCGGCATGATCACGTCGACCACGGCCAGGTCGGGCTTTTCCTGGGCCATGAGCTTCAGGGCCTCCTCGGCGTTGTCCGTGGCGACGACGTCGAACCCCTCGTTCACCAGCTTGAGCTTGAGGAGGGTGAGATAGTCGACCTCGTCGTCCACCATCAGGACCTTGGGCTTGGCTCCCACTCCCCGGAAGTAGTATTTCTTCTCGACCACGCTGGTGAAAATCTCCACGACCTCGGGGTCGAACTGGGTCCCCACGTTCTTGTGGAGCTCCCGGATCGCCTCCTCCTTGTCGAGGCTGCGCCGGTAGGGGCGGTTCGCGGTCATCGCCGCGAAGGCATCGACGACGGACAGGATCCGCGCCCCGATCGGGATCTCCCGTCCCTTCAGCCCGCTCGGGTAGCCCTTCCCGTCGTACCGCTCGTGGTGATGGATGACGATCGGCCGGATCTTCCACGGGAAATCGATCGAATCGAGGATCTTCGCTCCGTTCTCGCAGTGGGACTTGATCGTCTTGAAGTCCGACTCGCTGATCTCCTTCTTCGACGTGAGGATCTCGCTCTTGATCCCGATCTTGCCGATGTCATGGAGCAGGGAGGCCACCACGATCTCGTCGACCATCTCCTGGCTGAGCTTCATTTCCTCGGCGACGGAGCGGGCATACTCCATCGTGATGTGGGAGTTCCCCCCGAAGAACGGGTCGTTCACCTCCAGAAGCCCCACAAGGACGTCGATCGTCTCGACGAGGCAGTGCTTCAGCCGGTCGTCGGTCACGGGGAGCGCCACCGGGAAGCGTTCCTCCCCCGCGGCCTGGATCAGGTCCAGAAGCTCCTTCTGGTCGAGGATGAAATCGGAGGAGCCGAACCGGAGGACGTCGTCCGAGCCCTTGATGATCGTGAAGGAGGAGGCGACGATCACCCGGGTTTTCGGGGTCAAGCGGTGGAGCCGCCGCTTGATCTCGACGCCGGAGTAGTCCGGGAGGAACAGCTCGGCCAGGACATAGTCCAGGGCCGTGCTGGAGGCGATCTTGAGCGCCTCCGCCCCGGTGCCGGCCAGCGACACGTGGAACCCCGAATCCGACAGGAGGCTCGCCAGCATGTCGCGGACGCTGGCGTCGTTGCTGATGACGAGGATCGACTGTTTCCGCATCGCCTCTCGATTCCCTCCGCTCACCGCTTCCGGAGGTCCTCCCCGGTCATCTCCGGGGGAAGGGGGATCTTCAGCAGATGGAGGAGGGTGGGCGCAAGGTCCTCCAGGGCCCGGTCCTCCTTGAGGACGAGGCCCTTGCCCGAGGGATCCGCGTAGATCAGGGGGACCGGGTTCGTCGTGTGCGCCGTGTGCGGCTCCCCCGTCTCCGGGTCCACCATCAGCTCGGCGTTGCCGTGGTCGGAGGTGACCAGGGCGACTCCCCCGAGCTCCCAGACCTTCTCCACGACGCGCCGGAGGTTTTCGTCGACGGCCTCCACCGCCCGTATGGCGGCGGACAGGATCCCCGTGTGCCCGACCATGTCCCCGTTGGCGAAGTTCAGGATCATCGCGTCGTATTTACGGGAGCCGATCTCCGCCTCCGCGCGCTCCCCCACCTCGTAGGCGCTCATCTCCGGCTGAAGGTCGTACGTGGGCACGGAGGGGGACGGGATGAGGATGCGCGACTCGCCGGGGAACACCTTCTCCTCGCCCCCGTTGAAGAAGTAGGTCACGTGCGCGTACTTCTCGGTTTCGGCGATGCGGAGGTTCCGGATGCCGTGAGCGGCGAAGACGGTCGCCAGGACGTTTTCCATCGTCTGCGGGGGGAATCCCGCCGGCAGGCCGAACGTTTCGTCGTAGGCGGTCATGCACGCGACCGCAAGGTCCAGGCGCTCCGGGCGAGGGAACTTGTCGAACCCTTCCATGGCAAGGGCGCGAGTGAGCTCGCGGGCGCGGTCCGCGCGGAAGTTGGTGAAAATCACGGAGTCGCCGGGGGAGATGCGTCCCACGGGGCGGCCGTCCCGCGTGATCACCACGGGCTCCATGAACTCGTCGGTCTTCCCCGCCGCGTAGGAATCCGAAACCGCGGCAACGGGTTCCGTGCCCGCCTTCCCTTCCCCCCGCACCATGGCCCGGTAGGCCCGCTCGACCCGGTTCCAGCGGTTGTCGCGGTCCATCGCGTAATACCTTCCTCCGACCGTGGCGGTCTCCCCGATTCCGATCTCCTTCATTTTCGCCAGCAGGTTCTCCACGTGATGGATGCCGCTGGTCGGCGGCGTGTCCCTGCCGTCGAGGATCGCATGGACGTACACGCGGGAGAGGCCCCGAAGCTTCGCCATCTCGAGGAAAGCGTACAGGTGCGTGTGGAGGGAATGGACGCCCCCGTCGGACAGGAGGCCGATGAGGTGGAGGGCCTTCCCCCGCGCCGAAGCTGCGTCCATCACCTTATGAAAGGCGGGGATCCTGAAGAATTCCCCCGTGAGGATCGCCTTCGAAATCCGCACGAGGTCCTGGTAGACGACCCGGCCCGCCCCGAGGTTCAAGTGTCCCACCTCCGAGTTGCCCATCTGCCCCGCGGGCAGTCCCACCCGTTCCTCGGAAGCGTGGATCAGCGTGTGGGGAAACTCCGCCCACAGGCGGTCGAAGAACGGGGTGCTGGCAAGGACGATCGCGTTGGCCTCCGCCTCCCTGCGGAAGCCCCACCCGTCCAGCACGATGAGCGCGACGAACCGGCGTTCCATGTCAGATATTATAGAACACTCCCCTCCCCTCGAATCGGGCGATGGGGCCAAGCTCCTCCTCGATCCGCAGCAGCTGGTTGTACTTCGCGATCCGGTCGGTTCGGGAGGCCGAGCCGGTCTTGATCTGACCGACGTTCAATCCCACCACGAAGTCGGCGATGGTGGTGTCTTCCGTTTCCCCCGAGCGGTGGGACACCACGGCCGTCCACCCGGCGCGCCTGGCCATCTCCACGGCGTCGATCGTCTCGGTCACCGTCCCGATCTGGTTCAGCTTGATGAGGACGGAGTTCGCCGCCTTCTCCTCGATCCCCTTGCGCAGGATCTTCGGGTTGGTCACGAAGACGTCGTCGCCCACGATCTGGATCTTCTTCCCCATCGTCCGGGTGAACAGCTTCCAGCCGTCCCAGTCGTCCTCGGAGAAGCCGTCTTCGATGGACAGGATGGGATATTGCCGGCACAGGTTCTCATAGAACTTCACCATCCCCTCCGCGTCCTTCCTCGATCCGTCCGATTTCTTGAAGACGTACTTCCCCTTCTCGCCGAACTCGGAGGCCGCCGAGTCGAGCGCGATCCCGATCTCCTTGCCCGGCTTGTAGCCGGCTTTCGCGATCGCCTCGAGGATCACCTCGATCGCCTCGGCGTTCGACGAAAGGAGAGGGGCGAATCCTCCCTCGTCGCCCACGTTGGTGTTGAGGCCCTTTCCTTTCAGGACCTTCTTCAGGTGGTGGAACGTCTCCACGCCCATCCGGAGCGCTTCGGCGAAGGACGATGCCCCCACCGGCATGACCATGAACTCCTGGATGTCCACGTTGTTGTCCGCGTGGGAGCCGCCGTTCAGGATATTCATCATCGGCACGGGCAGGGTGCGCCCCCCGATGCCGCCGATGTACTGGTACAGCGGCAACCCGCAGGCCTCCGCCGCCGCTCTCGCCGCGGCCATGGAGACGCCCAGGATGGCGTTGGCCCCGAGCTTCCCCTTGTTCTCGGTGCCGTCCAGCTCGATGAGGACGCCGTCGAGGAAGGACTGCTCGGTTGCGTCGAGGCCGATCATCTTCGGGGCGATCACCTTGTTCACGTTGCGGACCGCTTTCAGGACCCCCTTCCCCAGGTACCGCTTCGGGTCGCCGTCCCGAAGCTCCACCGCCTCCCGCGTGCCCGTCGACGCTCCGGAGGGGACGATCGCGCGCCCCTCCGCCCCCGATTCCAGGCGCACTTCAACCTCCACGGTAGGGTTCCCCCGCGAGTCCAGCACCTGTCTCCCGTGCACATCGATGATCATCGTCATCTCTGCTTTATCCTCCTCTGGATGGTTTCCGCTCCCGACCACCATGCCCCTGCGGAACGCTGCGCTTCCATCCCTGGCAGCGAAGATTACGGGTGAACGAATTTCTTCCCCGCCAGGCGGACGCTGAGCACGGGGCAGGGGGCAACGCGGACCACCTTCTCGGCCGTGCTGCCGAAGACGACATGCTCCACGCCCGTGCGGCCGTGCGTCCCGATCACGATCAGGCCCGCCCCGCACTCCCTCGCTTTCTGGATGATTTCGCGGTAAGGGATCCCGGCGGCAAGCATCGTATCCAGGTTCTCGAACCCGGAGAAGTGCGCCGCGAGGAACGCGCCCATGCTTTCCCGGGCGTACTGCTCCATGCGGCTGCGGAGCAGCTCCAGCGGAACGTCCCCGCGGAACATCGGGTCCAGCGCGGCGGGCTCGTCGAGGACGTGGAGCACGACGACCCGCGAGCCGAACCGATCCGCCAGAAGCCTTGCGACCCGCGCCGCCTCTGCGGAACAGTCGGAAAAATCGGTGGGGAGCAGGATGGTCGGGAACATGATCCCTCCGGCAAAAAAAATCCCCGGCCACCTGCGGTGCGCGGCCGGGGGAGCGGATTCTTTCGCCTAGCGTTGAACCTGGGGCTATTTCTTCTTTCCGCCGACCGCTTCCTTGAGGCCCTTGCCTGCCGAGAACTTGGGAACCCTTGCCGCCTTGATCTTGATCTGTTCGCCGGTCTGGGGGTTGCGTCCCATGCGGGCCTTCCGGTTACTCACGCTGAAGGTGCCGAATCCCGTCAGGGCAAGCTTGTCGCCCTTCTTCAAAGCTTTTCCGACCGCGGTGATAAAGCCGTTGAGCGTCTTCTCCGCCAAGGCCTTGCTGATGCCCGCCGAGTCCGCCATGGAAGCAACCAGATCCGCCTTCGTCATTTCCCGCCCTCCTTGAGAGTTTTTTCAGGTTCCCGATTGCCTCCAAGCCCGGCAGCCGGTAGATCTGTCGGCGAAACTGTTTTTTTAATTAAGTCTGAAAGGAACTTTAGTGTCAAGGGAATTGTCAGACTACAACGGGCCTGCGCGCAGGCCCCCGGGGGGCCATCAGCTTGATGAGAAGCATGCCGACGAGGAACCCGCCGACATGAGCCCACCAGGCCACCCCGCCCGACAGCGCCTCGGTGCGCCCGAGCGTCAGTGCACCGCTTGCGAACTGGATCAGGAACCAGATGCCGATGAAGATGAACGCGGGAATCTCGACGACCGTGAAGAAGATGAAGATCGGCAGCAGCGTGACGATCCGGGCGCGGGGAAACAGGAGGAGGTAGGCTCCGAGCACGCCCGCGATCGCGCCCGAGGCGCCGACGTTGGGGACCATCGAGTTCGACTGGAACAGGATCTGCACCAGGAAAGACGCCACTCCGCACAAAAGGTAGAAGATCAGGTACCTTCCGTGGCCGAGGATGTCCTCCACGTTGTCGCCGAAGATGTAGAGGAAGAGCATGTTGCCGATCACGTGGAGCCATCCGCCGTGGAGGAACATCGCGAAGAGCGGGGTCAGGAGTTCCATCGGGTGGGAGGTGAACAGGTGCAGGAACCGGTACGGGATGAGTCCGTAGGTGTAGGCGAAATCGGACGCCGCCTCCCCGAGCGTGAACTGGTAGAGGAAGACCGCCGAGTTGAGCAGGATCAGCGCGAAGTTGACGAACGGCGTCCGGGAAGAGGGGACCGTATCTCGTATCGGTATGATGGGGACACGCTCCTTGGCCGAAAAGTGATTTTCTCATGGTACAGGCCCCTCCGGGAATTGGAAAGAGGGGAGCGGCTGTTATAATACTGGGTTATGCCGAATCATCGAATCCTCGCGTCATGCGTCGCCCTTTCCTTCCTCATGCACCTGGTGATGGTGGCCGTGGCTTCCCTGATCCCTTGGACCTCGCGCGTCGCCGAGAGTGTGATGGTCGTGGATCTCGCCGATCTTCCGCGGGCGCCGGACTTCCTGCCGCCCAAGGCCGGCATCCTCAAAGGGGGGCGGCCGAAACCGCCGCCGCCCAAACCTCCCCGCGTGATGGAGGGGCGCGTGCCGGACCTGCCGGTCAATCCCGCACTGCCGCCGGAAGAGAGTTTCCCCCTGCCCAGGCCCGGAGAAGCCCCCGCGGAACGACCGGCGTCCTCCGCCACCGTCGCACCCGGAAGATCCGGGAAGACCATCCAGGACCTGAACCCGACCCTAGGGAGGATGGTCCTTGCAATGGAGAAGACGGCCAGCCGCGGATCGGGAAGCACCGCGGGGAAAACGGTGGGGACCGGCGGGAAGGCCGGCGAAAAGGACGGGATCGTGGAGGAAGGCGGAGAGGGAGCCCATCTCACGGCTCTCAACGCTCCCGAGATCCAGTACATCTCCTACTTCGCGGGGATCAAACGGAAGATCGAGCTCGTTTGGGGCTACCCGTCGGCCGCCGGCGGCGTCGAGGGGGAGGTCATCGTCGATTTCGTCGTCGGCCGCCTCGGGAGGCTGGAATCGGTCATCCTCATCCACGGATCCGGGAACCGGTTCCTGGACGACGAGGCGCTGGGCTCCATCCGGAAGGCGTCGCCTTACGACCCGATTCCTTCCGAGTACAAGATCGCGAACCTCCAGATCCGCGCCCACTTCATCTACACGGTCACGCACACCCGGATTCTTCGCTAGCCTGCCAGGCGTTCGTATTCTTCGCAGGTGAGGAGGGAGTCCAGCTCGGCGGGCGCCGCCGGCCGAACCATCAGCAGCCACCCCTCGCCGTACGGATCGGCCGTGATCGTCTCGGGAGAGTGCTCGGCCGCCGGGTTGATCTCCACGATGATCCCGGAGACCGGAGCCACCACTTCGCACACCGCGGAAGACGATTCGATCAGCCCGACCGGCTCGCCGATCGCGACTTCGGCGTCCAGGGGGGGGAGCTCCACGTAGACGGCCTCGCCGAGGTACGTGCCGGGCACGTGGGTCAACCCCACCTGGACATCCCCGTTGTCGCCGCGCCGCGCCCAGACGTGGGTCCGCGTATACCGCCGATCGGAAGGGGCCGCCAGGGGCTACTCCGCTGCCGCCCTGAGCGCCGCGGCTTCCAGCGTGTTGTGGAGCAGCATCGTGATGGTCATCGGGCCGACCCCGCCGGGGACCGGGGTGATCTTCCCGGCGACGGCACTGGCCTCCTCGAAGGCCACGTCGCCGACCAGCCTGCCGTCGGGCAGCCGGTTGATCCCCACGTCGATGACGACCGCCCCCGGGCGGATCCAGGAGCCCCGGATCATCTCGGCCTTCCCCACCGCCGCGATCACCACGTCGGCCGACCGTACCACGCCCGGCAGGTCCTGCGTCCTCGAGTGGCAGATGGTCACCGTGGCGTGGCGGGACAAAAGGAGGATGGCCACGGGCTTGCCGACGATGTTGCTCCGGCCGACGACGACGGCGTGTTTCCCCTTGAGCTCCACCTTTTCGTAATCCAGGATCTTGAGGATCCCGTAGGGGGTGCAGGGGATGAACCCGGGCTCGCCGATGAAGAGCCTTCCAGCGTTCACCGGGTGGAACCCGTCGACATCCTTGCCCGGCGCGATCGCCTCGATCACCTTCGATTCGTCGATCTGGTCGGGGAGGGGAAGCTGGACAAGAATCCCGTGGACCGCATCGTCCGCGTTGAGCCGCCCCACGAGATCCAGGAGCTCTTTCTCCGACGTGGTTGCGGGGAGGTTGATCTGCCGGGAGAGCATCCCCGCCTCGATGCACGCTTTCCCCTTGTTGCGGACGTAGACGCTGGAGGCCGGGTCCTCCCCCACGAGCACGGCGGCCAGGCACGCCCGGATGCCGGTGCGGGCGTTGAACTCCGCCGCCCTTTCCTTGATTTCCGCCCGGATTGCAGCCGCGATCGCTTTCCCGTCGATCCGTTGCGCGGACATTCACGCCCCCCTGCACGAAAGGATCTACCTATCTACCTCGAATCGCGCTGCGGGGGCAAGAGGAAGAACGAGGGATGGCGGCTATTCGGCCTTCGGGCAGCCGGCGCAGGAAGGGGGTGCCTCTCCGCCGGAGGCGGGGCAAGACGGGGTCTTTTCCCCTTTCCCGTTCTTTCCGTTCCCCTTGGCGTAGTCGGTGGCGTACCACCCCGTCCCCTTGAGCACGAACGCCCCGGAGGACATCTTCTTCCGCACCCTGCCGCCGCAGGAAGGGCATTTCCTGAGCGGAGAGTCGTGGATCCCCTGGAGCCGCTCGGTCACTTCGTTGCATTTGCTGCACTGGTACTCGTAGATCGGCACGGCTTTCCTCACCTCGAAAAACGGGGGGCGGGTGACCCCGCCCCCCGGATGGACTTCAGGATATCACGGTTTCTTAATACATCCCGCCGCCGCCGCCCCCCATAGGCATCGGAGGCATCTTCTCCTTCTCTTCCGGCTTCTCGGAGATCGCGCACTCGGTGGTGATCAAGAGCCCCGCCACCGACGCGGCGTTCAGGAGCGCGACGCGCGCCACCTTCGTGGGGTCCAGGATCCCGGCCTTGATCAGGTCCTCGAACTCCTCGGTGGCCGCGTTGAAGCCGAAGGCACCTTTCCCGTTCTTGATCTTCTCCACGATGACGCCGCCGTCCTGGCCCGCGTTGATCGCGATCTGTTTGGACGGCTCGAACAGCGCCTTCCTCACGATGTCGATGCCCGCAGCCTGGTCGTGTTCCAGCTTGATCCCGTCGAGCACCATCGCCGCGCGGATGTAGGCCACGCCGCCGCCGGGGATGATCCCCTCCTCCACCGCGGCCCGCGTGGCGTTGAGCGCATCCTCCACCCGCGCCTTCTTTTCCTTCATCTCGGTTTCGGTCGCCGCGCCGACGTTGATGACGGCGACGCCGCCGACCAGCTTGGCCAGCCTTTCCTGGAGCTTCTCCTTGTCGTAGTCCGAGGTGGTCTCCTCGACCTGCGCGCGGATCTGCTTCACCCGGCCCTCGATGTCGGCCTTCTTGCCGGCGCCGTCGATGATCGTGGTGTTGTCCTTGTCGATCACCACCCGCTTGGCCCGGCCCAGGTCGGTCAACTGGACCGCCTCGAGCTTGATCCCCATCTCTTCGGCGATCGCCTTGCCGCCGGTGAGAACCCCGATGTCCTCGAGCATCGCCTTCCGCCGGTCCCCGAAGCCGGGAGCCTTCACCGCGCAGGCGTGCAGCGTGCCGCGCAGCTTGTTGACCACCAGGGTGGCCAGCGCCTCGCCCTCGACCTCTTCCGCCACGATGAGGAGCGGCTTGCCCGAGCGGGCGATCTGCTCGAGCAGGGGAAGGAGGTCCTTCATGTTGGAGATCTTCTTCTCGTGGATGAGGATGTACGGGTCCTCGAGGATGACTTCCATCCTCTCGGGATCGGTGACGAAGTACGGGGAGAGGTAGCCGCGGTCGAACTGCATCCCCTCCACGATCTCGAGCGTCGTCTCCATCCCCTTGGCTTCCTCGACGGTGATGACCCCTTCCTTGCCGACCTTGGACATCGCCTCGGCGATGATGTTCCCGATCGTCTCGTCGTTGTTCGCGGAAATCGTTCCGACCTGGGCGATCTCCTTGGGGTCCTTGGTCGGCTTGGACATCCTCTTCAACTCGGCCGCCACCGCCTCGACCGCCTTGTCGATCCCGCGCTTGAGGTCCATGGGGTTGTACCCGGCGGCCACGAGCTTCGCGCCCTCCTGGTAAATCTTCTGCGCCAGGACGGTTGCCGTGGTGGTGCCGTCGCCCGCCACGTCGCTCGTCTTGGAGGCCACCTCCTTCACCATCTGGGCGCCCATGTTTTCGTACTTGTCGGGCAGCTCCACTTCCTTGGCCACGGTGACGCCGTCCTTGGTGACGAGCGGGGAACCGAACGACTTCTCGATGATCACGTTGCGGCCCCGGGGGCCCAGGGTCACCTTGACCGCGTCCGTCAGAAGGTCCACGCCCACCTTGATCGCGGCACGGGCCTCCTCACTGAATTTCAGCTGTTTCGCCATCTTTGTATTTCCTCCTTTTGTCGTCTCGTAATGGGTTCGCTATTTCTCGAGGATGGCGAGGATGTCGTCCTCGCGGAGGATCAGGTGCTCCTCGCCGTCGACCTTGATCTCGGTCCCGGAATACTTCCCGAAGAGGATGCGGTCGCCCTTCTTGACCTCGGGGGGCACGCGGGTCCCCTTTTCGGTCACCTTGCCGGAGCCCACCGCGACCACCAGCCCCTCCTGGGGCTTCTCCTTTGCGGTGTCGGGGATGATGATCCCGCCCTTGGTCTTCGTCTCCTCCTCCACGCGCTTGATCAGAATCCTGTCCTGCAGCGGCTTTACCTTCATGTCGTCTCCTCCTGCGGTTGTATATGGGATAGCGGCCATCCGGCTGTTAGCACTCGACAGAGGCGAGTGCTAACAGCGAATATACCGACCTTCCGGAGGGCTGTCAAGGGGGCAGAAGGAAAAACCCCCAGGCATGCGGGCGGCAGGCAGGCGAGGCGGCCCGTCGACCTACGGCTTTCGCCTCGCCATCTCCTCCTCGAAATACTTCCGGTAGAGGATGTCCCACTCCCTGCCCCCTTCGGGGGGGCGCCGGGAGAGCCGTGCGATCTTCCCCCGGACGAAGCTGTCCACCTCGTCCTCGGCCCGGACAACCGCCTGGAAGGCGGCCTTGGCCTCGCGCAGCGCCATCCCCTCGTCGGGGAAATCGGCCAGGTCGTCCTTGTACAGGCGGTCGATCACCAGGCGGGACAGGTGCGAGATGCGGTCCTCGGTCAGGCGCAAGGCCTTTCTCCTTAAAGGGTTACAGAACGATGCCCCGCTCTTTGGCGAGACGATCCTTGATCTTCTGGAACAGGACGTGGGAGCTGGCCTGCGACTGCGACATCTCCCGGGAATGCTTCTCCATCAGCGCCTCGACCTCCCGGTCGAGCGCCACTTCCCGCTGGAAATCCTTCCTGACCTCGCCGATCATTTTCGCCAGCAGGACGTCTTCGGCGGCCTTCGGCCGGATCATCCCCTTCTCCTTCCAGCGGGAGAGGATCGTCTTGCAGACCCGCTGGAGATCTTCTTCGCGAATCTTCAACCGCTCCTCCTGACCGGGGCGGCCACCCAGGTCCGGAAATCTTCGCCGACGACTCCCTTGCGGCGATATCTTTCCATCGAAACGGCGCAGGGGCAATCCCTTTCCTTCACGGAAAGCGACCGGGCGGCGGCGATCGCCAGGAGGGGGATGGCGTTCTTCGCCCGCTCTACGCGGCCCGCGCTCTTCGCGGGCAGCATCCCCTCGAAAAGCGTCGCTCGCCGGTACGGCAGGGGTCTCACCCCTTCCGCGTAGTTCGTGAGGTACCCCACGGGCGCGTAGCAGATCTCCAGCTCGCGGGCGAGGAACGCCTCGGGGCACAGGGTCATCCCCACCATGTCCGCACCCGCGCCCGCCAGGAAGCGGATCTCGGCGGGCGTCTCCAGCCGGGGCCCCTCGGTGCAGGCGTACGTTCCCTTCGCGTGCAGGCGGATTCCGTCCGAGCCCCTTCCCCACGCTGCGCACAGCGCCGCGCGCAGCGTCTCGCAGAAGACCGGCGACTGGCGGATGAAGCCGATCCCCTTCCCCTCGTAGAACGTGGACGGGCGGTTCCGCGTGAAATCCAGCAGGTCGTCCGGAAGGACGAGGTCGCCGGGACGGTATTTCCCGGAGAGGATCCCCGGGCCCGTCCAGGCGACGATCCGCGGGACGCCCAGGACCTTTGCCGCGTAGATGTTGGCCCGGTAGTTCACGAAAGGCGCGGTCTTCTCGTAGCCGCGCTCCCCGTGGCGGGAAAGGAACAGGTAGCGGAATCCGTCCTTGTCGTACAGGTGGACCGGATTGGAGAGGCCGAAAGGCGTGCGCACGCGGCGTGTGGAGAGGCGCCGGCCCAGCGTTCCCCCCGGCAGCGCGTACGCCCCGGATCCTCCCAGGATCAGAACGATATCCGGACCCCCAGGTTGACCGTCCAGCCCCCGACCTTTACGTCGAACGGGGTGCCGGCCGCCGACGTGAAGGTGGGCTCGGCCCAATGGTATCTCCCCTCGAAATTCAGCGCCATCCGGGGGTTGAGCCAGGCATCCACCCCGATCGACCCATAGCCGCCGAACACCGTGTCGCTATCGTTGATCCCGCTGAATCCCGGCCTTGCCGCCTCCTTCAATTCGGAGAAATACAGCCCCAGGCCCGCGCCGATATACGGCTCCATGAAGGGATGGGGAACGACGATCCTCACCCCGAAGGTCAGCGGAACCACCGACACATCGTCCGAGCCCCTCTCCGCCGAGTAGCCGCCCAACGAGCCCTCGACCGCGAGAAACGGGGAGACGCGGGACCCGATTCCGATGTTGAAGTTCCCGCCCGTGTCGTACCCGGAAAGCCCGGCGGCGCTGTCGTTCGGCTCGAACAGGCCCAGGTGGGCGAAGAAGTAGGGCTGCCCGTGCACGGCGTGCTGGGGAGGCGGGGCGCCCGCCGCTCGCGGCGGGGGAGGACCTCCGCCCGGATACCGTTCGTACCGGTCATACCGGTCCTGCGCCGGCGCCGTGGCCGATAGCGTTGCGACGAAAAGCCCCGAGAGCAACAATACCGCGATTTTTTTCATCTTCCTCCTCCTGTCGAAGGTCCGGGCGTGAGACCAGAATACCCCCCATCCCGATGGAAATAAAGGGGACGATTCGCCTATAATGGTATCCTTCCCCGGAACTATACGCCCTGTGAAAGGGAGATATTCATGATCATCGTCATGGAGGCCCGGGCCTCCAAAGCGGAAATCCGCACCGTCATCGAGAAGATCAGGGAACTGGGGTACACGCCCCACACGATCCACGGGAAAACCCGGAAGGTCATCGGCGCGATCGGGGACGAGCGGGGGAAGTTCATCCTGCAGTCCCTCGAGTCCCTGCCCGGCGTGGAGCGGGTGGTCCCGATCCTGAAGCCGTACAAGCTCGCCAGCCGGGAGGTGAAGCCCGAGCGTACCGTCATCCGGATCGCGCCGGGAGTGACCGTCGGGGACCGGCAGCTTCTCATCATCGCGGGCCCCTGCTCCGTGGAGAACGAGCAGCTGATGGTCGCCACGGCCCGGGCAGTGAAGGCAGCGGGGGCGCACGTGCTGCGCGGCGGGGCCTTCAAGCCGCGCACCTCGCCGTACGCGTTCCAGGGACTCGCCGAGAAGGGGCTGAAGATCCTGCGCAGCGCGGGCGACAAGGCCGGGATGCCCGTGGTGACCGAGGTGTTGAACCCGATCGACGTCGAGCTGGTCGCCGACTACTCCGACATCCTGCAGGTCGGCGCGCGCAACGTGCAGAACTTCGCGCTGCTCAAGCGGATCGGGAAGTCGAAGCGGCCCATCCTTCTCAAGCGCGGCATGATGACGACGATCACGGAGTACCTGATGAGCGCGGAGTACTGCCTGTCGGAGGGAAGCCGCCAGGTGATCCTCTGCGAGCGGGGGATCCGCACCTTCGAGGATGCGACGCGCAACACGCTCGACCTCTCCGCGATCCCGGTCCTCCGGGAGCGCACGCACCTCCCGGTCATCGTCGACCCGTCGCACGGGACGGGGCACGCGGCGTACGTCCCGGCGATGGCGTACGCGGCCGTGGCCGCCGGCGCGGACGGGCTGATGATCGAGGTGCACCCCACCCCGGAGAAGGCGGTTTCCGACGGGCCGCAGTCGCTCACCTTCGAAAAGTTCCGAGAGACCATGAAAACGCTTTCCGCCTTTATCGCCGCCGCGGGACGCACGATCTGAAGAAGCTTCTCCTCGCGCTCGCCGCGCTTTTTCTCCTCCACGCCGCCTACCTGTACTACAAGGTCGGGGCGGGCGTGACGCGTGATGCCTGGGAGGTCCCGTCGGTCCTGTACGGGCGCCCCACACGGATCCACCCCGGGGATTCCCTCGGCAACCTGCGGCTCGCGGAGAGGCTCAACCGCCTCTCCTATCGGAAGGTGACGGGCGCGCCGCTCGCGGAAGGAAGCTGGTCCGAGGAGGGGGACAGGATCCGCATCCATACCCGGGATTTCCGCTACGGAGAGCAGGAAGAGCGCAGCTTCACGGTGGAGATCGGATCCAGGGAAGGCCGCATCGCTTCGCTCTCGACAACGGCCGGCGCCCCGCTCGAGGAGGTCCTCCTCGATCCGGAGGAGGTGGGCCGGATCTTCGGGCCCGGCAGGGAGTCGCGGCGCATGGTGCCCCTCCCGGCCATCCCGAAACGGCTCCAGGACGCCGTGCTGGCCGCGGAGGATGCCCGCTTCCATTCCCACATCGGCATCGACTTCCCGGGCGTCGCGCGGGCGGCGATCGCCAACCTGCGCCACTTCCGGTTCGTACAGGGGGGATCCACCATCACCCAGCAGCTCGCCAAGAACTTCTTCCTGACCCCCGAAAAAAGCCTGTGGCGGAAGGTTCGCGAGGCGGAATTGGCGCTCCTCATGGAGATCCGGTTCTCCAAGAAGCAGATCCTCGAGGCCTATCTGAACAAGATCTACTTCGGGCAGGAGGGGGCAAGGGGGATCTACGGCGTGGAAGAGGCGGCGAGGTTTTACTTCTCCCGGAGCGTGGGCGAGCTCTCCCTGGAGGAGGAGGCCCTGCTGGCGGGGATCATCCACTCGCCCAACCGGTACTCGCCCATGCGCCAGCCGAAGGCGGCCAGGGAGCGCCGGGACTGGGTCCTCTCCCGGATGGCGCAGCTCGGGATGATCGACGCCCGGGAATACGAGAGGGCGGTGCGGTCCCCCGTTCGGACAAACCCCCGGCCCCTGCCGGCGCGCGGCGGAGAGTACTTCGCGGACTACGTCCAGCGGTTCGCCGAGGACGGCATCGGGGACGGGAAGCTGTACCGGGAGGGCTACCGGATCTACACCTCGCTCGACCCGTTCCACCAGGCGGCGGCGGAGGCCGCCGTCGCCCAGGGGCTCGCCGAGATCGAGCAGGCGGGCAGGAAAACCGGGGAGCCGCTCCAGGCCGCCCTCGTCGCGGTCGACCCGGCCACGGGCGAGCTGACCGCGATGGTCGGCGGCCGCGGCTACGGAGAGACGCAGTTCAACCGGGCCGCCGACGCGCGGCGCCAGCCCGGCAGCGCGTTCAAGCCCTTCGTCCTGCTGGCCGCAATGGAGCAGGCCGTCCGGGGGAAGGGGAAGATCACGCTGGCCAGCCCGCTCTCGGGGGAGCCGCTCTCGGTGAACACGCCGGAGGGGAGCTGGACGCCGGGAAACTTCGAGGGGAAAGAGTACGGGACGATCAGCGTCCGCCGGATGATCGAGGATTCGGTCAACACCGCCGCCGTCCGCCTGGCCATGCAGGTGGGCCTCCCGGAGGTCGTCTCGGCCGCGCGGGACGCAGGGGTGGCGAGCCGCCTCTCCCCCGTCCCCTCCCTGGCGCTGGGGTCCTTCGAAGTCACGCCGGTCGAGCTTGCGTACGCCTACGCGACCTTCGCGTCGGGCGGCAGGCGGCACAAGCCGTTCCCGCTGGAGGCGATCGTCGGACCCGGAGGGGAAACGGTCTACGCGGAGAAGGCCGGAGTGGAGCAGGCCGTCGACCCCCGCGCCGCCTGGCTGGTCACCTCCGCGCTGGAAGGAGCGGTCGAGCGAGGGACCGGGCGGGCGGCGCGCGCCTCGGGGATCGGCTTCCCGGTAGCGGGCAAGACCGGAACGACCGACAACTACCGCGATTCCTGGTTCGCGGGGTACACGCCGGAGGTGGCATGCGTCGTCTGGGTGGGAAAGGACTCGGGAAAGGAGACCGGCCTGTCCGGCGCGGCGGGGGCGCTCCGGATCTGGACCCGGTTCATGAAGGCGCTGTACCCCGCCTCCGGGCCGCGCGCCCTGGCGGTTCCGCAGGGGGTGGTCTCCGCCGTCATCGACCCCGCCTCCGGCTACCTGGCCACGACGGCCTGCCCCGAGCCGTTCACGGAGGCCTTCATCGAGGGGACGGCCCCCAAGGAGACGTGCCCCCTTCATCCCGTTCATCCCCTGGTCGACACGTTCCGGAAGGGCCTTCGCGGCATCGGCGACTTCTTCCGCAACCTCTTCAAATAGTGGTATAAATAACGCTTTAAAAGGCTCGACGGAACGAAGGAATCCGATGGAGTACAAGAACACCCTGAACCTGCCGCGGACCGGATTCCCGATGCGGGCGAATCTCGCCCAGCGGGAGCCCGAGATCCTTGCCGGGTGGGAGAAGGCCGGCCTTTACCGCGCGATGGCCACTCGCAACCGGGGGAAAGAGAAGTTCGTCCTCCACGACGGACCTCCGTACGCCAACGGCCACATCCACATCGGGCACGCCCTGAACAAGATCCTCAAGGACGTGATCGTGAAATACCGGAGCCTGTCGGGCCGCTGGGCGGAGTACGTCCCCGGCTGGGACTGCCACGGGCTGCCGATCGAGCACCAGGTGGACAAGAACCTGGGGGCGAAAAAGGAAGCGATCCCCACGGGGGAGAAGCGGAAGCTTTGCCGCGAGTACGCGGCGAAGTTCATCGACATCCAGCGGCAGGAGTTCAAGCGCCTGGGGGTCCTCGGGGACTGGGAGAACCCCTACCGGACGATGTCGTTCGACTACGAGGCGGGGATCCTGCGGGAGTTCGCCCGGTTCGTCGAGTCCGGTGCGGTCTACAAGGGGACCAAGCCCGTCTACTGGTGCCTGACGTGCAAGACCGCCCTGGCCGAAGCGGAAGTGGAGTACGCGGACCACACCTCCCCTTCCATCCATGTGAAATTTCCCTTCGTCGATCCTCCTGAAAAGATCCATCCGGCCCTCGCGGGGAAGAAGGTGTTCTTCGTCATCTGGACGACCACCCCGTGGACGATCCCGTCGAACCTCGGCGTAGCGCTGCACCCGGACTTCACCTATGTCGCGCTCGAGGCCGGAGGCGAGGTGTACGTCGTGGCGGAAGGGCTGGCGGAGCGGTTCACGGGCGAGGCGGGTCTCAAGGATCCGGCGCGACTGGCGACCTTCGGCTCCACCGGCCTGGAGCGTCTGCGGTGCCGCCACCCCTTCGTCGACCGCGATTCCATCCTGGTCCTCGGCAATTACGTGACGCTCGAGGCAGGCACCGGCTGCGTCCACACGGCACCGGGCCACGGGCGGGAGGACTATGAGACGGGGCTCAAATACGGGCTGGAGATCTACGCCCCGCTGGACGACGCCGGCCGGTTCACCAAGGACGTCCCCTTCTTCGCGGGGATGCAGGTCTTCGAGGCGAACCCGCGCGTCAACGCCAAGCTGACCGAGGTCGGCGCGATGCTCCGGGAAGGACAGGTCACCCACTCCTACCCGCACTGCTGGCGGTGCAAGCATCCCGTCATCTTCCGGGCGACCAAGCAATGGTTCATCTCGATGGACAAGACGGGGCTGCGGGCGAAGGCCCTTTCGGAAATCCGGAAGGTCCGGTGGATCCCGGCGTGGGGACAGGAGCGGATCGAGGGGATGATCGCCAACCGGCCGGACTGGTGCATCTCCCGCCAGCGGGCGTGGGGAGTGCCGATCGCCATCTTCCAGTGCGGGGAGTGCGGGCACGATCTGCTCGACCGGAAGCTCATCGACCACGTCGCGGGGATCTTCGAGAAGGAAGGGGCCGACGCCTGGTTCCACCGGGACGTGAAGGAGCTGCTGCCGCCCGGCGCTTCCTGCCCCGCCTGCAAGGGAACGGAGTTCCGGAAAGAGACCGACATCCTCGACGTGTGGTTCGACTCCGGCGTCTCGTACGCCTGCGTGTGCGAGGGGAAGGAGAACCTGGGGGTCCCGGTCGACCTGTACCTCGAAGGGTCCGACCAGCACCGCGGCTGGTTCCACTCCACGCTCCTCGCGGCGGTGGGGACGCGGCAGGCCGCCCCCTACAAGGCCGTGCTGACCCACGGATTCGTCGTGGACGGCAAAGGCGAGGCGATGCACAAATCCAGGGGGAACGTCATCGCCCCGGAGGAGATCATCCGGAAGAACGGCGCGGAACTGTTGCGGCTGTGGGCCTCCGCCGAGGACTACCGCGACGACATCCGGCTCTCCAAGGACATCCTGGACCGGCTGACCGAGGCCTACCGCAAGATCCGGAATACGATCCGGTTCCTGCTGGGCAACCTGGACGGCTTCTCCCCGGAGCGGGACGCCGTCCCGTACGACCGGATGCCGGAGATGGACCGGTACGCGCTCGTCCTCTTCCGCCGGCTGGCGGAGAAGGTCCTCCGGGCGTACGAGAACTACGAGTTCCACCTCATCTTCCACGCGGTGAACAACTTCTGCGCGGTGGACCTGTCCAGCTTTTATCTCAACGTCCTCAAGGACCGCCTCTACTGCTCGAAAGCGGACGACCCGGCCAGGCGATCCGCGCAGACGGCCCTCTTCGAGATCACCCGCGGCCTGCTCTCCCTGCTTGCGCCGGTGCTGTCGTTCACCGCGGAGGAGGCCTGGGGAACGCTGCCCGCCTTCCCGGGGAAGCCGGAGAGCGTTTTCCTGTCCGACCTTCCGAAGCCGGCGGAGATCGCCGGGGAGGAGGAGATCGCCGCACGCTGGGAGCGGATCCTTGCCTTGCGGGCCGAGATCGCCCAGCCGCTGGAGGCCGCGCGCAAGGAGAAAACGATCGGCAGCGACCAGGACGCCCTGGTGACCGTGTCGCCCGGCCCCTTCGCCGACCTGTTCGAGAGCCGGCGGCGGGAGATCCAGGATGCCCTCATCGTGTCGGGGCTCGCCATCGGCGACGTCTCCGGGCCCGGCGCATACGAAAGCGCGGCGTTCCCCGGCCTCAAGGCGAAGGTCGAAAAAGCCGCCTGGGGGAAGTGCGAGCGTTGCTGGAACCACACCCCCGCCGTCGGGACGATCCCCGGCACTCCGGAGCTGTGCAGCCGGTGCGCCGCGGCGGTCGCCGGATAAGGCGCCTTCTTGCCGCGGCTTCGCAAATTCGCCGCCCCCCTCCTGGCGGCCGCCGCCCTTATGGTCGCCGACCAGTGGAGCAAGGTCTGGATCGTTCGCCACTTCGGGCTCTACGAGGCCCGGGCCATATGGAAGAATTACTTTCACGTCGTCCACGTCCGCAACCGGGGGGCCGCCTTCGGATTTCTTTCCAGCCTGGATCACGCATGGGTCAATCCCCTCCTGATCGTGGCGACGGTGCTCGCGGTGGCAGCCGTGCTCGCGTACCTCCATTACCTTCCGGGAAAGGGTCCGGCGCCTTGCGGCCTGGGGCTCATCCTGGGCGGGGCGGGGGGGAACCTGATCGACCGGGCGCGGCTGGGCTACGTGGTCGACTTCCTCGACGTCCACTGGCACCACTACCACTGGCCCGCCTTCAACCTGGCCGACATCGGGATTACCGTCGGGGTCTTCCTGCTCATCCTCGACATGCTATTCTGGTCGAAGGAGGGAGAAGTTGCACCCCGTCCTTCTTAAGATCGGCAGCCTGAAGATCTACTCCTACGGCGTCTTCGTGGCAATCGGGTTCCTCGCCGCCCTGTGGATCGCGGGACGGGAGATCGCCCGCAAGGGGCTCGACCGGGAAACCTTTTACGACATGGGCTTCTGGGTGGTGATCGCGTCCATCGTCGGGTCGCGCATCTTCCACGTCCTGGTCTACTGGGACCACTACCGGGCCGCCCCCTTCGAGATCTTCAAGCTGTGGAACGGGGGGCTCGTCTTCTACGGCGGGTTCCTGGCCGCCGTCGCGGTGTGCGTCTATTTCCTGCGAAGGCACCGGATGCCGTTCCTTCCCGTCGCCGACGCCTCCTCCATCGGCATCCCGCTGGGGCTGGCGTTCGGGCGCATCGGCTGCACGGCCGCCGGCTGCTGCTACGGGAAGCTCACCACCGTGCCCTGGGCGATCGTCTTCACCGACCCGGCCTCCCTGGCCCCGCTCGGCTTGCACCTGCACCCGACGCAGATCTACGAGTCGCTCGCGGCGTTCGCCATCTTCGGGA
>MGQW01000088.1 GCA_001798885.1 Deltaproteobacteria bacterium RBG_16_64_85 | reverse complement strand
GAAGCAACCCGAACCTTGCGGAAAGCCGGGCGTGCGTCTCCGGAAGGGACTCGGGTAAAACGCGGGTGGTCTGGACCGCGGTCATGAAGCTGGTGTCCCCGACCCAGCGCGGGACGATGTGCACGTGAAGGTGGTCCTCGACCCCCGCCCCGGCCGCCTCCCCCAGGTTCATTCCGACGTTGAACCCCTGCGGGGAATATTCCTCGGAGAGCGCCTTCACGCCCAGCGTGACCAGGGACATCAGCTCCGCCTGCTCCTCCTTCGAAAGGAGGGACGGGTCGGCCACGTGCCGCCGCGGGGCCAGCAGAACGTGCCCGTTATTGTAAGGATAACGGTTGCAGATCGCGAGGGTGCGGGGGTAGAGCCCCAGGACCAGGCGCTCGGGGTCGTCCCTCTCGGACTCCCCGATGCAGAAGATGCACCCTCGGCCCTTCCCGCCGGAAGTTCCCTGGCGAATGTATTCCATCCGCCAGGGGGAGAACATCCTTTCCATCAGGCCGTCAGGAGTTGACCAGTTCCCGGAGTTCCTTGCCGACCTTGAAGAAGGGGATCCGCTTCTCGGGGATCGACACCTTCTCCCCGGTCTTGGGATTGCGCCCTTCCTTGGCGCGGCGGACGCGGACGGTGAAACTGCCGAAGCCGCGGATCTCGATCTTTTCCCCGCGCTGAAGGGCGTCCTTCATGTGGTGGAAGACCGTGTCCACGATGACCTCGCACTCCTTCTTCGTCAGGGTCGTTACCTGCACGGACAATTTCTGAACAAGATCGCTCTTCGTCATGCCGTCATTCCCTCCGGGGAATTTTATTGTGCGAGGGATTCGAGGCGGATACGATTTTCCGTCAATTTGTCACCGATTATACTGATCGCCTCTTCCTTTAGCAATTCCAGGATGGAGAGCTTTTTCTTCGGAGGGGTCACCACGCGGGGCTCCCCTTCGATCTTGGCCAGCTTCCCCGCCTCCGCAACGGCGTCCTCCAGGTTCCCGAGGGCGTCGACCAGCCCAAGGGCCTTCGCCTGCTCGCCGGAGAAGATCCGCCCGTCCGCGATCTTCGCCACCTTCTCGCGATCCATCTTCCGCCCCTCCGCGACGGCCCCGATGAACTGGGAGTGCACGTTGTCGATGACGCCCTGGAGGAGTTCCCGCTCCTCCGGCTTCATGTCCCGCACGGGGGACCCGATGTCCTTGAAGACGCCGCTTTTGACCACCATCCCTTTGAGGCCGATTTTCTCGATCAGGTCCTTGACGTTCACGAACTGCATGATCACGCCGATGGAGCCGGTGATCGTTCCGGGATTGGCGTAGATCTTCTGCGCGGCGCAGGCGATGTAGTAGCCGCCGGAGGCCGCCAAGGCGCCCATCGACGCCACGACCACCTTCTTTCCTTTCAGCTTTCTGACCTCCTCGTAGATCTCCTGGGAAGGCCCCACCCCGCCGCCGGGGGAGTTGATGCGGAGGACGATCGCCTTGACGGAATCGTCCTTGGAGAACTTCCTGAGCTGCTCGATCGTGCTTTCGGAATCGGCGATCAGCCCCGTGACGGGCAAAACCGCGACCTTGTTCCCGGTCGGGAGAGACCAGTCGTCCACGCGCGAGATGATCCCGATGAGAACGAAGAAGGCGACGAAGACCAGCGCCACGATCGCGCATCCGCGCAGGAACGGGCGGCGGACTCGCGGCGACGGTTGAGGGATTTCCATGCTCATATGCGGCCTGGCTTCACTCGCTGTTGATCTTCAGCTTCGCCCGCAGCGCTTCCCCGAGGACGGTGAGGTTCTCCGACGAGTTGGAGGGCTTGGACATGTACGATTCCATGTTCTTCCGATCCGTCTCGTCCTGATACGCGCGGACGGAGAGGGAGATCTTCTTGTTCGTCCGGTCCACGGCGAGCACGACCGCCCCCACCTCGTCCCCGGCCTTGAACAGGGAATTCGGGTTGTCGACCTTCTCCCGGGACAACTCGGAAATGTGCACCAGACCCTCGATGCCGTCGGCCAGCTCCACGAAGACCCCGAAGTCGGCCACGCGGGACACCCGGCCTGCGACGACGTTGCCCTTCTTGAAGCGGGTCTCGATTCCCGACCAGGGATCCACGGTGAGGTGCTTGATGCTCAAGGAGAATTTCTGGGACTCGGGGTCGACCTTCAGGACCCGGGCCTGCACCCGGTCCCCCCGCTTGTACAGTTCGGAGGGGTGCTTCACCCGCTGGCTCCAGGAGATGTCGGAAACGTGCACCAGGCCGTCGATCTCGGAGCCGATGTCGACGAAGACCCCGAAGTCGGTGAGGTTCTTCACCAATCCCTCGACGACGGACCCTTCCGGGTGCTTGGAGCGGAGCTCGTCCCACGGGTTGGACAGCAGCTGCTTCAACCCGAGCGAGATCTTCTTGTGCTCCTTCTCGACCCTCAACGCCACGACCTCGACCGTGTCGCCCGCCTTCAAGATTTCGGAGGGATCCTTGAGCTTCTTGCTCCAGGTCATCTCGGAGACGTGAAGCAGCCCCTCGACCCCTTCCTCGAGCTCGACGAAGGCCCCGTACTTGGTGATGTTGGTCACGCGCCCCTGGTACCGGCCGCCCGTCGCATACCGCTTCTCGATGTCGATCCACGGGTCGGCCTTCATCTGCTTGAGGCCCAGGGAGATCCGCCCCTTCTCGCGGTCGAAGCGGATGACCTTGACCTTCAGCGTGTCGCCGACCTTGCAGAGGTCGGAGGGGTGGCCCACCTTGCCGTAGCTCATGTCGGTGATGTGCATCAGCCCGTCCAGTCCCCCCAGGTCCATGAACACGCCGTAGTCGGTGATGTTCTTGACCTTCGCCTCGACGTTGTCCCCCTCCCGGATCCGGTCGAGAATCCCCTTGCGCTGGCCGTCGCGCTCTTCCTCCAGGGCGGCGCGCCGGGAGACGACCACGTTGGTCTTTTTCCGGGAGAACTTGAGGATCTTGAATTTCCCTTGCAGCCCCACCACGGCCTCATTGTCACGGACCGGACGGATGTCCACCTGGCTGCCCGGGAGGAACGCCTTGACGCCGATGTCGACCGTAAACCCCCCCTTGATCTTGGCCACGACGGTCCCCGGAACGGCCGTACCGTCGTCGTAAGCCTTCTGCAGGTCGTCCCAGACACGGATCTTGAGCACCTTGGAGCGGGACAGGAGGACAAACCCCTGCTCGGGATCGTATCTCTCCACCATGATGTCGATGCGGCTGCCCGGCGAGAGCGCCGCGAGTTCCTCCGCAGGCAGTTCCTCCAGGGGGAGCATCCCTTCCGATTTCCGGTTGATGTCGACCGCGATGTACTCCTTGAGGACCTTGATCACCACCCCGTGGATGATCTGGCCTTCCTCGGGCACCTCGATGCTTTCCTCGTACAGTTTCGCGAAATCGTCCTCGTTCTTCCCGGTCGTCTGCCCGCCGGCCCCCTCTTCCCCCTCCCGGGAAGGATCGGCATGGGTGAGTTTGTTTTCCATAAGTTCCACCTCTGATGGGGTTTCCTGAATACTAATATCCTCGGAATCCGTAGAAAATGCAAACCTTCCGGGAAAGGTCATCCTATCACTGATAATAGGCAACCTGAATCTTTTCTTCCTGCCAGACCGACCGGATCCGTTCGACCAGCTCCTCGATGATCCACTCGGGAGTCGAGGCGCCCGCCGTCACCCCAACGCAGGAGACCCCCGAAAGCGTTTCCGGGGAGAGCTCCGAGGCGGTTTCGATGTGGTGGACCCGAAGGTTGAATTCCCTGCAGATCTCCGCCAACCGGCGGGTGTTGGCACTGTTGTACCCGCCCAGGACGATCATCACGTCCGCCTTGCGGGCCACCGCCACGGACTCCTTCTGGCGGAGCACCGTGGCGTTGCAGATCGTGTTGTAGACCCGGACCTCCGGGATCCTTTTGAGCGCCACGGAGACGAACTCCATCAGGTTCTCGAAGGACTGGGTGGTCTGGGCGACGATCCCCACCTTGCGGATCCCCGACGTCTCCATGAGGTCGGACAGGGAGGTCAGGATGGGAACCCCGGCCTCGATGTAGCTGATGATGCTCTTCACCTCGGGGTGGTTGGCGTCCCCCACGACGGTCACCGCGTACCCTTCGCGGCTTAAGGAACGGGCGTACTCCTGGGCCTTCTTCACGAACGGGCATGTGGCGTCGATGATTTGCACTTCCTTGCCGGCCAGCGCCTCCGCGTCGCGCCGGGTGATGCCGTGGGAGCGGACGATGACCTTGCCGCAAGGGATATCGTCCACCGACTCGACCACGTGCACTCCCTTCTTCTCCAGCTCCTCCACCGCCTGCGGGTTGTGGATCAGGGGACCCAGCGAATGGATGGGGAGGCTCTCCGGCCCCGCGCGGCCCCCGGCCGCCTTGCCCGCGGTCTCGTTGGCGATGGAGATGGCCCGCTTGACGCCGAAGCAAAACCCTGCGCTGCCGGCGATGAGAATCTGCTTCACGGGACCAGCCCCCTTCTCACGCTTTCGGGAAGCCGCCGGAGCATCTCCTCCACCACCTCGTCCACGGTGAGCGTCGTGGTGTCGATGCAGATCGCCCCTTCCGCCATGCGCAGCGGCGAATGATCCCGGGTACTGTCCTGGATGTCCCGCAGCAGCACCTCCCGCAGCACCTCTTCGAAGGGCTTCTTCTCTCCGGCTCCCCACTCCCGGAAGCGGCGCATCGCCCGGACGGCCGCATGCGCGTCCAGGAAGAACTTGGCCTCCGCATCCGGGAAGACCACGGTCCCGATGTCGCGCCCCTCGAGAACGACACCGCCGCGCTCCCCCATTTTCCTCTGCAGCGCGACCATCGCCTCGCGCACCTGCGGGTGCGTCGAGACCTCCGATGCTCCCATGCCCATCTCGGGTGTTCGGATCGCTTCGCCGACATCCTCGCCTTCGATGCGGATCCGCAGCTCTCCATCCTCCTCGCGGCGGAATTCCAGGGGGATCTCCGGGCACAGGCGCCCTAGCCGGGGGCCGTCGGACCAGGGGATCCCCGCCCTTCGCGCCGCCAGGGCGCAGGCGCGGTACATCGCGCCGGTGTCCAGCCGGGTGAGGGAGGCGCGCTCCGCCAACCGCCGGGAGACGGTCGTCTTCCCCGCCCCGGAGGGGCCGTCGATCGCGAGGATCGGACGCTCCCTCACGCGAGCACCTCTTCCAGCAACTCCCGGAACCCGGGAAAGGAGGTGTCGATGCAGGCGGTGTCGGTGACCTCGATGGGAACGCCCGTCGCGGCCGAGAAAACCTCCAGGGACATCGCGATCCGGTGGTCTCCATGGCTGTCGCACCGGACCCCGGGGGCGATTTCCGCGGGGCCGTCGATCCGGATCCCGTCCGGGGCCTCCTCGCACGAGACCCCCAGCAAGGAGAGCGCGGCCGCCATCGCCCCGATCCGGTCGGACTCTTTCACGCGCAGCTCTCCCGCGCCGCGGATGACGGTGCGGCCCCTGGCCAGGGCCGCTGCCACGCAAAGGGCGGGGACCTCGTCGATCAGCGCCGGGATCTCGCCGGGGGAGACCTCGGTCCCCGTGAGTTCCGCTCCGTGGACCACGATGTCGGCCACCGGCTCCCCTCCTTCCTCCCGCAGGGACTCCATCTGGATCTCGGCCCCCATCTTCCGGAGCACGGTGATCAGGCCCGTTCGCAGCGGGTTCACCCCGATGCCGGCAAGACGCAGCTCCGCGCCGGGCACGCAGGCCGACAGCACCAGGAAGAACGCGGCCGAGGACATGTCGGCAGGCACGTCGATCGACAGCGGCAGGAGCTGCGAAGCCGGCTGGACGGTCACCTCGTTTCCGCGCCTTGCGATCTTCGCGCCCATCGAGGAGAGCATCCTCTCCGTGTGGTCCCGCGACGGGAGGGGTTCCACGACGGTGGTCGGCCCCGCGGCGTACAGCCCTGCCAGAAGGAGCGCCGACTTGACCTGTGCGGAGGCCACGGGCATCTCGTACCGCATCCCGGAAAGCTTTCCCCCGCGGATGCAGAGCGGCGGAAGGGTGTTCCCCCTCCGGCCGGTGATCGACGCCCCCATCCGGGAGAGCGGCTCCACGATCCGCTTCATCGGGCGCCGCCGCAGGTACCGGTCCCCCGTGACGACCGTCAGGAACGGTTGGGCGGCGAGGATCCCCGCCCCGATCCGCATCGTGGTCCCGGAGTTCCCGGCGTCAAGGACATCCTCGGGCTCGGAGAGTCCCCGCAGCCCGCATCCGGTGATGCACAGTTCCGTCGGCGAGATCTCCCGGACCTCGGCCCCCAGCGCGCGCACCATGGCCACCGTGGAGAGCGTGTCCCCGGCGTGGAGGAACCCCCGGATGCGGCTCTCCCCTTCCGCCAGGGCGGACAGCATCACGGCCCGGTGGCTGATCGACTTGTCCCCGGGGACTCTCACGGTTCCGGCGATCTTCCTCCGTTTCCTCATCGGCTCACAACCTGTCCCTGGTTTTTTTCGCCTTGTGGAAGTAGGCCAGAAGGCCGGGTGCATCCTTCCGCCGGATGAGACGTTCCAGGAGGGCGAGGTTCTTCCGGTAGTGCCCGACGGCGCCCAGGACTTCCTTCCGGTTCTGCAGGACGATGTCCTTCCACATCTCCGGGTTGCTGGAGGCGATTCGCGTGAAGTCGCGGAACCCCCCCGCCGAGTACCCCAACGGCACCTTCGAGTCCAGGGTGGAGACCGAGTGGACCAGCGCATAGGCCACGGCGTGCGGCAGGTGGGAGACGTAGGCAAAGACGTGGTCGTGCAGCCGAGGGGCCATCCGCAGGACTCTCGCGCCCGCCATCCTCCAGATCCGCTCGACGCGCGCAAGCGTCCCTTCGGTGTTCCTCTTCGTCGGCGTGAGGATGACCGTCCTCCCCTTGAAAAGGGAGTCGTCCGCCGCGGGATAGCCGGAGTTCTCGGTCCCGGCGATCGGGTGCCCGCCGACGAATTCCGCGCCCCCCGGCACGGCACCCTGCCCGGCCTTTACCACCGTCGCCTTGACGCTGCCGACGTCGGTCAGCACCGCCCCGGGGCGCATCCGTCCGCCGATCCGCCGCAGGGCGTTCACGGACCGCAGCACGGGGATGCAGACGACGATGATGTCGCACGCGGCGATCTCGCTTTCCGTGCAGGCCCGCGCGATGGCGCCGTCGGCCAGTGCCATCCGGACGACCTCCTTTCGACGGTCGCATCCCCAGACCTCGGGGGCGCCCCGCCTGCCCTTGAGGGACAGGGCGAGCGACCCGCCGATCAGCCCCAGTCCCAGGATGCCGAGCCGTTCCGCGCTCACGTCCGCCCCAGGGTTTTGCCGACCGCGTTCGCGATCTTGGCCAGCCGGGAGACCACTCCCCGGAAGTCGTCCGTCTTGAGCGACTGCGGGCCGTCGGAGAGAGCCGTCTCCGGCTGTTGGTGGACCTCGATCATGAGCCCGTCCGCGCCCGCGGCGATCGCGGCGGCGGAGAGCGGTTCCACGAGGCTCACCTTCCCCGCCGCGTGGCTCGGGTCGGCGATGACGGGCAGGTGGGACAGGTCCTTGACGACGGGGATCGCCGAGACGTCGAAGGTGTTGCGGGTCGCCTGTTCGTAGGTCCGGATCCCCCGCTCGCAGAGAATGATCTGTTGGTTCCCCTCCGAGGCGATGTACTCCGCCGACATCAGCCACTCCACGATGGTGGCGGAGAGGCCCCGCTTCAGGATCACCGGCTTGCCGAGCTTGCCGACCTCGGTCAGCAGGCGGAAGTTCTGCATGTTCCTCGCGCCGATCTGGATCACGTCGGCGTACCTGGCCACCAGTTCGATGTCCCGCGGGTCCATGAGCTCGGTGGCGACGGGCAGCCCCGTGGCCTCGCGCGCCTCGGCCAGGTAGCGCAGCCCCTCTTCCCCCAGGCCCTGGAAGGCGTAGGGGGAGGTGCGGGGCTTGAACGCCCCGCCGCGCAGAAAGGAGGCGCCCGCCGCGGCCACCTTCCCGGCGATCCCCACCATCATCTCCCGGCCCTCCACGGAGCAAGGCCCGGCGATGAGCGCAACCGTTCCCCCGCCGATCTGCTGGCCCCGGATCGTAAGGATGGTGTCCTCCTTCCGGAAGTCGCGGCTGACCAGCTTGTAGGGCTTCAAGATCCGCAGGACCTTCTCTACGTACTCCAGCCCCTCGAACACCCCGGGATCCACGTGCCGCTCGTCCCCGATCGCCCCGATGATCGTCCGCTCGGTCCCCTTGGAGATGTGGGCCGAGAGCCCGTGGGATTTGATCTTCTCCTCGATGAGCCGGATCTCCCGGTCCGTTGCGCCCGCCTTCAATACGATGATCATGGATCGATCCTCCTTCTATCCCGCATCGGGAAAGCCGCCAGGGAAAGCGCCGACGGCGATCAGACGGCTCGGGGATAGGATCCCAGGATTTTCAAGTATTGGGCCCGCAGCCGGAGCTCGTCCACGGCCTTCGCCACCGGCTCGACCGAGATGTGCCCCTCCATGTCGAGGAAGAAGAGGTATTCCCACGCCTTCGTCTTGACGGGCCGGGATTCGATCTTGGTGAGGTTGACCTTGTTCTTCGCGAACGGCTCCAGCATGAGATGGAGAGCTCCGACCTCGTCCCTCGCAGCGAAGAGGATCGAGGTCTTGTCGTTGCCGGTCCGCTTCGGGGCGATCTTCCCGATGATGATGAAGCGGGTGAAGTTGTTCGTGTTGTCCTGGATCCGCTTCCGGATGCTTTTCAACCCGTAGATCTTGGCCGCCGCTTCCCCCGCGATCGCCGCCGCAGAGGGGTCGTCGACCGCCAGCTCCGCCGCCCGCGCGGTGCTCTCCACGTCGAAAACGGGGACGGAGCGAAGGTTCCGCTCGAGCCATCCGCGGCACTGGGCGATGGCGTGCGGATGCGAATAGACCTTCTTGACGTGCTCGATATCGCCCGTCACGGAGAGCAGGTCGTGGGCCACCTCGACCAGGATCTCCCCGCAGATGAACAGGTTGTGGTCGACGAACATGTCCAGCGTGTTGCTGACGATCCCCTCGCTGGAGTTCTCGATGGGCACGACGCCGAAGTCGGCGACGTCGCGCTCGACCGCCTCGAAGACCTCCGACACGTTGATCTGCGGGACGTAGTCGGCGCTCTCCCCGAAGTGCTTGAGGCAGGCCAGGTGCGTGAACGTCGCCTTGGGGCCCAGGAATGCCACGGAGAGCGGCTTTTCCAGGGCGAGGGAGGCCGAGATGATCTCCCGGTAGATCGCCTTGAGCGCATCGCCGGGGAAGGGTCCCCGGTTCGACGCCGAAAGCCGCCGCAGGATCTCGACCTCGCGTTCGGGGACGTAGAACCGGAGATTATGCTCCGACTTGATCTTCCCCACCTCGATCGCCGCCTGCGCCCGGCGGTTGAGGAGGGAAAGAATCTCGTCGTCCAGCCGGTCGATCTCCACGCGCAGTTCCCTGAGGCGCTCCTCCGTCACCCGCTGCTCCCCGCCTTCCGCTTGATCTGCCCGATGTCGCGGTATTTCGCGTACCGGCGGTCGAGGAGCTGTGTCAGGGAGAGGGCGCGCAACGCGGAAAGCGCTTCCACCATGGCGACCTTGAGGGTGTCGGCGGCCGCCTTGTGGTCCCGGTGGGCCCCTCCGAGGGGCTCCGGGACAATCCGGTCCACGACGCCGAATTTCTTGAGGTCGATGGCGGTGATCTTCATCATCTCCGCCGCGGTCTCCATGCGGGCGGTGTCGCGCCACAGGATCGAAGCGCACCCTTCGGGGGATATGACCGAGTAGATCGCGTACTCCATCATCAGGATCTCGTCTCCCAACCCGAGCGCCAGGGCGCCGCCGCTCCCCCCCTCGCCGAGAACGGCCACGAGGATCGGGGTCCGCAGGCGCGCCATCTCCAGGAGGTTCCTGGCGATCGCCTCGGACTGCCCGCGCTCCTCCGCCCCGATGCCGGGGAAGGCCCCGGGGGTGTCGATGAACGTGATGACGGGCAGCCGGAACTTCTCCGCGAGCTTCATGGCCCGCAGAGCCTTGCGGTACCCTTCCGGGTTGGCCATCCCGAAGTTGCGGTAGATCTTCTCGGTGGTGTTCCTCCCCTTCTGCTGACCGATGATCATCACCTTTTCGCCTTCCAGCTCGGCGAATCCGCAGACGACCGGGGGGTCGTCCCGGAACGCCCGATCGCCGTGGATCTCCAGGAAATTCTTAAAGCAATGGTTTACATAATCGAGCATATATGGCCGATTCGGATGGCGCGCAAGCTGCACGATTTGCCACCGGGTCAGGTTGGAGAAAACCTCCTTGCGAATCTTGCCGATCTTTTTGTCGAGCTTGGAGATCTCCTCCCTGAGGTTCTTGTCGATCCCGTCGTCGATCCGCCGCAGCTGCTCCAGGCGATTTTCCAGATCGATGATCGGCTTCTCGAAATCGAGGTATTGGAGAATCATCCGTGCTCCTTTATCGGTAATCCTTGAATTTAGGCCAATCTATCGGTTAAAACAAGAACTTTTTGGCAATTTCAGCCGCCGCACCGGCCGCGTTTTCCGTCCCGATCCAGACGGCGTCCGGCTCTCGCGAAAGCCAGGTCAGCTGGCGTTTGGCGTACCGGCGGGTGTCTCGCTGGATTTCCGCGATGGCCCCGGCCAGCGAAACCGCGCCCGAAAGGTGGCGTACGACATGCCGGTACCCCAGCGCCTTCATCGGCTTCAGGTCCGGCGCATATCCTTTCGACAGGAGCCCGCGGACCTCGTCGACCAGCCCTCTCCGGAACATGTCGTCCACGCGGGCGTCGACGCGCCGGTACAACTCGTCCCGATCCATGGAAATTGCGATGAACAGGATTCGGAATTTCCCCGCGCCCTCCGCCCACCGGCGCTTCAGCGTGCTGGGGGGCGCCCCGGCGATTGCCGCCACTTCCAGTGCGCGCAGCAACCGGACCCTGTCCGAGGGATGGATGGCCTTCGCGGAGGGGGGGTCGATTGTTCGCAGCTCCGAGAAAAGCGCCGTCCCGCCTTCTTCCTCCCAGCGGCGCGCAAGCCCGGCGCGGATTCCGGCGTCCGAAGGGAGAGCGTCCAGGCCGCGCAGCAGGGACCGGATGTACATTCCGGTCCCACCGGCCACCAGGGGGAATCTCCCGCGCCCCCGGATTCCGCGGATCGCCTCCTCCGCCTCGGCGACGAACCGCCCCGCGTTGTACTCCTCGTCCGGATCCGCCACGTCGATCAGGTGATGCGGGACTTCCCTCCGTTCCGAAACGGCGGGCTTGGCGGTCCCGATGTCCATCCCGCGGTAGACCTGGAGGGAATCGGCGTTGATGATCTCCAGCGGGAGGATTCGGCCGAGGGAAAGCGCGAGCGCCGTTTTTCCGGAGGCCGTTGGGCCCGACAGTACGAGGAGCCGGTTCTCTTCCATCCGAAGTCCGATCCGGCCGCCTCTAGGAGCGGCCGAACATCCTTCCCAGCTCGGCGCCGGAGAGCTTCACCCACACCGGGCGGCCGTGAGGGCAGCTGTGGGTGGCCACGGCCCGTTCCAGCTCATGGAGCAGCGCCCGCATCCCTTCCCTCTCGAGGAAGTCTCCCCCGCGCACGGAGGCGTGGCACGCCATCCGCCACAGCTCGCGGTCGGCGTCGAAGATCCCCTTCGGGCAAGTCTCCTGGGCGAGCAGGAATTCGCAGAGGTCCTTCCACCACCGCTGGAGGTCGAAGTGGCCCAGGATGGCCGGACCCCCGAGGATCTTGAAGGCGTTGTTGCGCAGCGACTTGAAAATGAATCCGATGCGGGACAGGAACGATTCGATCTCGGCCCGCTCCCTGCCTGCCGCCCCGGGGAGGGAGACGACCTGCGGGACAAGCCACCTCTGGGCGGAGGCGCCGCCCCCGAGCAGGGCGCCCTTGAGCCGGGAGAAGACGATCCGCTCGTCCGCGGCATGCTGGTCGATGATCACGACTTCCCCCGCCCCCTCGCAGACGATATAGGTCCCGAGAATCTGCGCGATCGGCCTGAGCGAGGCGAAAAACCCGGCTCCCGGTTGCATGGCGCCCGCGACGGCAAACGGGAGCACCGGATTCTGCGGCTCTCCGAAGAGCGGGGCGGCCCGGGCCTCCCGATCCAGGGTGGGGAGAGCCCCCTCGCGTTCCTCGCCCGCCGCCTGCAAAATCCGCGGCCCCGCGGAAAGTCCGGAAGGCTCCCCGACGACGTCGCCGATCGCGTGGCGCACCAGTTCGTTCAGTTCGCGCGCGTACCGGAACCGGGCCTCGGTCTTGGAGGGATGGACGTTCACGTCCACCTCCCCGGGGTCGCACTCGATGAAGATGGAAACCACCGGGTGCCGGTCGGCGGGAAGAATCCCCCGATACGCCTCCTTGACGGCCGCGAAGACAACCCGGTCCCGGAAATGACGGCCGTTGACGAAGAAGGAGATGCCGGAGGATCCGAACCGCGAGAGATGGGGAAGCCCCGCCCAGCCGGTGATGCGGAAGAAGGGCGATGAAAATTCCAGCGGGACGAGGTATTTCCCGTCCTCCCCCGCGTGCCGCAGGGCGCGGGCCGTCCGCGTTTCGCCGCCTTCGTAGGAGAATTCCCCCCTGCCGTCGGACATCCGGAAGGAGATCCGCTCGCGGGGGATCGCCACCATGTGGAAGACCTCCCACAGATGGATCATTTCGGTGCGGGGGGTTTTGAGGAATTTCCGCCTTGCAGGGACGTTGCCGAAAAGATCGGACACCTCCACCGTGGTCCCCGGGGGAGACCCGACGTGTCGCGGGGGGGTGACCGCTCCCCTTTCGACCACGATCTCCGTCGCCTCCGTCTGCAACGCGGGACGCGTCACGATCTTGACCTTTGCGACGGAGGCGATGGAGGGGAGTGCCTCCCCACGGAATCCGTACGTGGCGATCTTCCGGAGGTCCTCCGCCGTCCGGATCTTGCTCGTGGTGTGCCTGCGGACCGCCAGCGTGACCTCCTCGGCGGTCATCCCGGTCCCGTCGTCGGAAACCCGCAGCGTAAAGGGAAAGGCTCCGGAAATCTCCGCCTCGACGCGCATGGCGCCCGCGTCCACGGCGTTTTCGAGGAGTTCCTTGAGGACGGAGGCGGGCCGCTCGACGACCTCGCCGGCGGCGATCTGGTTGATCACCCCGTCGGGGAGAAGGTGGATTCTGCCTCCCACGACTTCAGTCATTCCCCCGGATGCGGATTTCCGCGGGCGCCCGGCTCTTCATCTTCCGCAGGAACCGCTCCCGCAAGGCGGATGCCCCTTTCTCCCCCATCAGCGCCCGGGTGATCTTCTTCCCTTCCTCCACCCCCGGCTGGTCGAAGGGGTTGATCCCCGCGCTCTCCCCCACGACGGCGGTCACCCACTCCCAGAAGTGGAGGAAGGCGCCGATGTGGGCTTCGTCCCGGGCCCCGATCTCGATCCGCACGATGGGCCGGCCCGCGTTCCACAACGCGCCGATCGTCCCCTCGAATTCCGCCTCGAAGAGATCGCGGAGTGCCTTTCCGCCGGGCATCGCCAGGTTGCCCTTCCTCCACTTGATGAAGGTGTAAATCTTGTCCGGCGGGCCGTCCTGGTAGAGCTGCACCTGGGAGTGCTGGTCGGTCACGCCCACCGCGCGCGCCGGCGTCTGGCCCACCGGTCTCCCGTCCGGCCGCAGTTTGCCGAGGCTTTCCGCCCACAGCTGCTGCCACCACTCCGCCACGCGCTCCAATCCCTGCCCGTAGGTCATCCAGACCTGGACGGGCTTGGGGTTGGCCAGCAGGTAATGGGCGTATACCGCCGAAGCGAACAGGACCGGGTTGTTCTCCGGCTTCCTCCTCCGGAAAAGGTTCTCCATCCCCCGCGCCCCCTGCAGCAGCTTCTCGGCGGACACCCCCGCGGCGGCGAGCGGGAAGAGCCCGACCGGCGACAGGACGGAGAATCTCCCGCCGACGTTCGGGGGGATGGGATAGGACGCGATTCCCTCCTCCTGCGCCATCCGGCGGAAAGCCCCCATCGAAGGGTCGGTGATGAGGATGAGGTGTTCCTTCCAGGAACGCCCGTTGGCCTTCTTCAGGGCGTCGATCGAAAGAGCAAGCTGCTCGTTCGTCTCTGCGGTCCCCCCCGACTTGCTGATGGCGACGACCACCGTGGTCTTCATCGGATGGGAGCGCAACAGGGGGAAAAACGCGTCGGGGTCGACGTTGTCCGAGACGGTCAGGGCGAGCCCTTTCCGGGCCCCGGAGCCACCGATCCCTTCCAGCACGGCCTTCGTGCCGAGAGCGGAGCCCCCGATCCCCAGCAACAGCATGTGGGTGAACCGCTTCCGGATTTTCGCCGCGTCCCGCGAGAGCCGGCGCGTTTCCCTTTCGAGAAACGGCAGGTCCGGGAACCCGATCTCCCCGCCCGCGTGCCTGCGGGCGACCGCCAGGGCGGCCTTTTCCGCCCGGCGAAGACCCTTTCGCAGTTCGCGCGTGGTCAGCCCGTCGCCGCTGCGAAGGTTTTTTCCGAGGACCAGCGAGAAGTCGAAACGGATGTCCATCCCTACGCCGTGACCCCTTCCTTGCCCGATGTCACCCGGAACCTGGATTCCATCTTTTTCATCCGGTCCACGATCCCGCCGTACTCCAGCTCGCTGTACGGCAGCATGGCCGGTCCGAAGAACCCCTGGCGGCGCATCTCCTCGGACTTCGCCGACACCTTCGTCCGCACGTATTCCCAGTAGGGGTGATCGAAGGGATCGGCGGGCTCCGTCAGCTTGCCGTTCTTCACGCAGAACGCGAGGCAGGAGACGATCGGCGGTCCGTCGAAGAAGGAGGTGCCCGTGTTCCTCGGCACCGGCATCAGGGCCCCGTGGTGGCTGCCCCGCATGAAGCCGGCGACGAAATGCCCGATGGTGAAGGGCGACAGGATCTCCCCCGTGGCGGGGAAATTCCCCTGGACGCGGACGAGCATCACGGGGTCGTCCTTGCCGGTGTACTTCCCGGCGATGTTGTGCAGGCGGGTCGTGCTCACGGAAACCGAGATCTCCCCGGTAGCCCTGGAACGGATCGATTCGACGACGAACCGCTCCTGGTCGCGCAGCAGCGCGGCGATGTCGTAAAGATCCTCGGGCGCGTTAAGATCGATGACCCGGTCCCCTTCGGTGTTCTCGACGTCCATGATCCGGAAGGTGAAGCCCGCACCGATCTTGGGGGACAGGATCAGTCCCGCGCAGTGCATCGGATCGGCGAAGGCAAGGTAGCACGGGAGGTTGTAGGCCCCCGGGTCGGTCTTGTCCGCGGCGAACAGCAGGAACGGCTCGTTGGGCCGCTCCTCGAAGGCCAACTCCGCCACGGCGGGCCCCATCCCCTTGACGTTCCCGGAGAACGAGTCCTTGAGCAGGTCCTGCCCGGCCCCGTAGAGCCCCTGCGCCTTGGCGACCTCCGTGCCCGCAAGGAAGGTATCCCAGGCGAGCTTGTGGACCTTCTCGTCCAGAAGGCCGCGGGTGTGGGTCATCAGGATCGCGATGTCGTCCCCCGTGTACCCGATGTAGGTATCGATCAGGAGGTTTTTCCCGAGTTCGGCCACTTTCCGGCGGACCTCCTCCACGAGCTGCGCGCTCGGCTGTAGATGACCACCGATGGAACCGATATCCGCCTTGATGACGGAGAGCGTGATCTTCATCGTTTGCCTCCTTTCCGGCTTATTCGTTTAAGGTTGCCGGATCGCCGCCAGGTCGCGGTACCACTGCACGAACCGTTTCACGCCTTCCTCCACGGGCGTCTTCGGGTCGTACCCGATCTCCGCGCGCGCGCGGGAGATGTCGGCAAAGGTCACTGGCACGTCCCCCGGCTGCGGAGGCAGAACCTTCCGTTTCGCGCGGACGCCGGTGGCACGTTCCAGCAGGGCAACGAGGTCTTCAAGGGAGATGGTAGCGGACTCGCCCAGATTGTAGACGCGGTAGCCGGGGGGCGCGGAGAGCGCACCCAGGACCCCGCTCACGATGTCGTCGATGTAGGTATAGTCCCTGCGCGTCGTCCCGTCGCCAAAGATTTCGATCTCCCTGCCTTCCAGGAGACGCCGGGTGAACTTGTGGATCGCCATCTCCGGGCGCTGCCCCGGGCCGTAGACCGTGAAGAAACGGAGGGAGACGATGTCCATCCCGTACAGGTGGGCCCACGTGTGGCAGAGCAGTTCCCCGGCTTTCTTGGTCGCCGCATAGGGGCTCACGGGGTGGTCGACGAAATCGTCTTCGGAAAAGGGAATCTTCGTATTCCCCCCGTACACGGAGGAAGAGGAAGCGAAGAGGACGCGGGGAACGGATCGATCCCTCGCCCAGGAGAGGACCCGGACGGTTCCCATGACGTTGACGTCCGCGTATCCCGCGGGATCGGCCACGGACGGGCGGACGCCCGCCTTGGCGGCCATGTGGATCAGCGCGGACGGGGACTCTCCCGCCCCCCATCGCGAAAGCCTGTCGGCGTCGCGGATGTCCCCCTCGAGGAATCGAAACCCCGGAAATTCCTCGAGCGCCGATAGATTCCGATCCTTGATCGCCCGATCGTAGAATGGATCGAAGTTGTCCAGCCCGAAAACGCTTTCGCCGCGCCGGAGCAACGCCAAGGCCACGTGGGAGCCGATGAAACCGGCCACCCCGGTGATGAAGACGGAAGTTCGCAACCGGGCCTCCTGCTCGGGAGGGGC
>MGQW01000087.1 GCA_001798885.1 Deltaproteobacteria bacterium RBG_16_64_85 | reverse complement strand
CTGCACGCCGTGAATTTTCGCCACACAAATGGCATCTAAGGCAAAATGATGGCCAAGGAAACGGCAGGAATTGTAATACGATGCATCGGCGGCTTTTGGCATTGGGAATTCTGGCGGCCTGCGCGCTTCTGTTTTGGGGAGATCAGGCCCGCGGGGGTTTCCGGCACGTCGGGACGGACGGCGACGGAAACGGCCCCTACATCAACCTCATCATGCGGGAGGTGAGGGTCACCCCGATCCACGCCCACGTGGGGGACGTGATCCGGGTCGACATGGTGATCGAGAACCGTGGGGATCTGGGGAACGACACCGCCAAAATCGAGCTTCTCGCGAACGGCAAGGCAGTTGCCAGCCAGCTTTACAATTACGGATTCACTGGCGAAGGGGGGAGGATCTACCGGGCAACCTTTCACTGGGACACGAAGGGCGTCAAGCCCGGAGAGTACAAGGTCCGCGGCGAAGTGTTCGTCTGGTACGACGCCTCCCCGTTCGACAATTTCCTCGACGTGAATCAGCCCCTGGTTCTCCTGGCGCCCGGGACGGCGTTCCCGGGGGGGGAAACCGGAGGGAGGTCGGCGATGACGAGGGATCCGCGGTACAAACCGGCCGCCGGCCCGGGAGAAGAGGAAGTCGTCCGACCGGGGGGAAGGACGGGAAGCTACTGAGCGGCGACTTCTTCACGGCCGGGGGAATCAACCGTTGGGGAGAGGCATCCAAAGGACAACTGTGCAGAGGGAGGCACCCGTGAAAAAGATCGTCTTGCTCGGGCTGGCGGCAGCTTTCCTCGTGTTGGCGCTTGCCCGGTGGCAGGTGCACCGTACCGCAGCGCCGATTTTCACTTCCTCCGGCCAGATCTATATTCACGGGACTCCCATCTGTGTTTTCACGCTGGGCGGGAACGTCGTGGCGCAGGTCGGGCAGTGCCCCGATACGCCGGGAGCCGAGAATGAGGATCCCGGGGAGGAGGCGCCGTTACGCGGCCAGCCGGGGATGGGGCTCCCTCCCGGGCACCCGCCGGTGGACCGGGACGGGTTCCCCGACGGTCAGCGGACAGTCCCGATCTAGATCCCTATCTAATTTTTCCATCAAGATAATGGAAGGGAAAAAAAGGGGTCGTGCGGCCCCTTTTTTTCCCTTCGCTTCCTTGTTCGACCGAAATTTGTACACCCTCAGGGAAGGTGCCCGTCACCCTTTTCTTTTGGGAAATGCCTTCCGGCCCTGATAAAATAACGCGCGAGAGGAGGTGGGGTGGCATTCTACGCGGATCTGAGCGAGGTCTATGATGATTTGTTCCCTGTTTCCGTCGCCCAGCGGGAGCTGTTTGACTGGATTCGCGGAACGGGGGGAATCCGCCGGGTGGCCGACGCCGGCTGCGGTTCCGGCGCACAGCTTCTCCATTTCGCCTCTGCCGGCCTCTCCTGCGTGGGGTTCGATCCCGATCCGGCGCTTGTCGCCCTTGCCCGGGAAAAGCTCGCGCCCTTCCCCGGAGCCCGTGTTGAAGTCGGCGGGTTCGCCGATACGGCCCGCCTGGTCTCCCCGGTCGCCGACCTTCTCCTCTGCCTGGGTAATTCGCTGGTCCACGTCCCGCGGGAGGAGGCCGCCCGGTTTGTCGCCGATGCCGCGTCGGTCCTGTTTCCCGACGGGTGGATTCTCCTTCAGATCCTCAACTACGAGCGCCTTTTCCGCGAAGGGATCACGGAACTTCCCTTGATGCGGGGGGGAGAGGGGTCGATCGAGTTCCGGCGTCGATATGTCTGGGAAGGGCAGCGGGAAGTCCGGTTCCTCACATCGCTCCGGCTTGCCGGAGGTGAAGGGCCGCGGATCCTCCGGAACGAGATCCCCCTGTACCCCATCTATCCCGAAGAACTGTGGGAGATGCTTTCCGGGGCGGGATTTGCCCCGATCCGTTATTATGGTGACTTTGCGCGTTCCGACTTTACCCCCGACTCAGAGGCCCTCGTATGCCTGGCAAGGAAATCGTGAGGAACCCACGGAATCGGAGGAAGACCAGGAACCGGTTCCTGGCGATGGTCGCCGCCGTCCTTGCCGGCTGGCTGGTATCGCGGGGCGTCGCGGCGGCGAACCGGCACCATCTCACCCATCCCACACGCGCACTGCCTGCCCAGGACGGCCGTGTTGCACTCGAGAACGGCTTCACGGATCTGGACCTCCTTGCGCTATTGTCCGAGGGGAGCGCGGAGGGGGTCACCGGTGACGGGGCTCGGGTAATGCTGGCCCTCGACGAGGATCTCCAGAAGCAGATCTTCGCCTTGTTCCGCCGGTTCGACCCTCCCTACGGCGTCTTCGCGGCGATGGAGCCCGCCACCGGCCGGGTCGTCGCGCTGGTGGGGTACCGGAAGGGGGGAGAATCGGATCCGAGACTTCCCCTCAAGGCGGTCTATCCTGCCGCATCGCTGATCAAGGTCGTGACGGCCTCGGCCGCTCTGGAGAAGGGGAATATCTCCCCGGAGGACGAGATCAGCTACCGCGGCGGCATTTACGGGATCACGCGCAAGGGGATCCACGCCAGGGACGGGCGGGGCGTCCCTTCCATGTCGCTTGAGGAGGCGATCGCCAAGTCCGCCAATTCGGTCTTCGGAAAGGTGGCGGTCAACTACGTGGGCAGCGAAGTCCTCGCGTACTACATGTCAAAGTTCGGGTTCGGGCAGCCGATCCCCTTCGACCTTCCGGTCGAGGAAAGCCAGGGCGAGATTCCCCGGGACGAGTACAACCTGGCCCGCACCGGAGCGGGATTCGGGGAGGTGTACGTCTCCCCGCTTCACATGGCGATGATCATGTCCGCGATCGCCGCCTCCGGCGAGATGCCGCGGCCGATCCTCATCGAACGGGTGGAGGACAAGGACGGCAACGCGTTGTTCGAGGCCGAGCCGTCGAAGTGGCGCGACACCGTGAAGTCGGAAACGGCCGACGCCCTCCTCCAGATGATGGTGAAGACGATCGAGATGGGCACCTCGCGCCGGACCTTCGGCTCCCCGGAGGCGACCCCCATCCTGCAGGACATGGAGGTTGCGGGAAAGACCGGCTCCCTTTCGGGCTGGAGCCCCCGGATGCATTTCGAATGGTTCGCGGGAGTGGCGCCGGTGGGCGACCCGAAGCTCGCCGTGGCCGCCCTCGTGGTGAACGACAACCGCGGAAAGATCAAGGGGAGTTACGTGGGAAAGGAGGCGTTCAACACGTACTTCGGATATCCCTCCTCCACGCCCCCGGGCTACGCAAAGGCCAGGGGAAAGGCGCGCTGGAAACCGGCGGCGAAGAAATCGGACCGGGCGAAGGTTGGCACCTCCCGAAAGCGGAAGAAGAAGCGTGCTCCTCCCGCCTCCGGGATCACCGTGCCCAGGCGAAACGCACCCGCGGGGTGAGGGGAAGATGGACTTCCACAAGCTGATGGCGGCGAGGCGAAGCCGGCGGGCGTTCGCGGACCGTCCGGTGGAGCCGGAGAAGATCGAGCGGATGATCGAGGCGGCGAGATGGTCGCCTTCCTGCGCCAACCGGCAGCCGTGGCGATTCGTGGTCGTGGAGAATGGGGACCTCCGGCGGCCCGCCCTGGAGGAGGCGCTCGACCCGGGGAACGCCTGGGCAAAGAAAGCCCCGGTCTTGATCGTGAGCGGGGCGCGGAGGGAAGACGGGTCCGTCGTCGAGAGCCGGGAGTATTACCTGCACGATACGGGGCTGGCCACGATGAGCCTCCTCTACCGGGGAGCGGACCAGGGGCTGCTCATGCACCCGATGGCGGGGTGGAAGGAAGCGCCCCTGAAGGCGGCGCTCTCCATGCCCGAGGATTTCCGTCCGATCGCCGTCGTTGCCGTCGGGTACCCGGGGAAGCACGAGGATCTGGACGTGGAGACCCGGAAGAAGGACGAGAAGCCGCGCGTCCGGAAAGGGATCGGCGAGATCGCCTTCCAAGGCCGTTTCGGTGAGCCGTTCCGCGAGAACCTGCCGTCCGCCCCCGCGAAGGTGTACGAGACCGACATCCCGCTGCGGTTCGGCGACATCGATTCCATGGGCCACGTGAACAACGCCGTGACGGTGACTCTCTTCGAGACGGGGCGGGTGAAGTTCTTCGCCGACGTGCTCGGCCAGCCGAAGGTCGAGGACATCACCTTCATCCTCGCCGAGGCGAATGTCCGGTACCGGATCCCCATCCTGCTCCAGGACGCGGTGCGTCTCCGGATGTACATCACGGACGTGTCGCGGAGCTCCTTCCGGTTCCGGTGCGAGCTCTTCGACCCGCGCGACGGGCGTGTCTTCACCGAGGCCGAGACGGTCCAGGTGATGTACGATTATGCGACGGGGCGTTCCCGTCCGGTCGACTCGACGTTCCTCGAGAAGGTCCGGGAGTACATCGGCGGGTAGAACCGCCGCGGCGCCTCCTGTTCCCACCGGATCCGTACCCACGTAAAGAGAAATCGTTCTCCCGGGATGAGGCTTTTTTCGGGATCGACCGTCTAATAACTGGGGAATAAACTGGAATCGGGGGAACGGACTCCTTGAAAATCCGCATCGCCGCCTTTTCCCTGCTGACGCTCGTTTCCTCCGCAAGTGCTGGGGAGCTGAAAGGGAACTGCGAACTCCGGATCCTGGGGACCTCGACGCTCCATGACTTTGCCGGAACGGTGCGGTGCCAGCCGTTCCCGTTAAGCCTCGTGGGCGGCTCGGACGGAAGGATGGTCATCCCCGAGGTGGAAATCTCCGTCCTGGTCGAGGAGATGGACACGAGGAACAAGACCCGGGACAAGCAGATGCGAGAGATGTTTCAAAACGAGAAGTTCCAGCGCATCCAGGCTGTCCTTTCGAACCTCGATCCGGACAAAATCCGGCAGGAGATGCGGAAAGACCCGAACGGGAAGGGGACGTTGGAATTCATACTGAAGATCCGCGACGTGGAGCGCAGGATCCAGGCCGTCATCGGCAACCTGCGGGAAATCTCCGGACGGGTGTCCTTCGACGCGGAATTCCCCGTCTCGTTGAAAGAATACAATCTCACGCCGCCGACGGTATTCTTCGGCATCGTCCGGGTCGGCGACAAGGTCACCGTCAACGCGGCCTTTCAGCTGGAAGACGTACCCCCGAAGTAATCCGGCCCGTCCAGGCCGGCACCGGAGGCATAACGTATGCCAGTATGGATCCATCAGGTCGAAACGATCCTTCCCGAGTTCTCCTTCTCCCAGGAACAGGCCAGCCAGAAAATGCAGGATTGGTACAAGGACGACCGAACAAGGCGGATCATCCGCGTCCTTTACCGGCAGTCGGGAATCGAGAAGCGCCACTCCGTGATCACGAACTTTGACGGGAACGAGGCCGGCAGTTTCTTCAAGACCGGCCCCGATGCGCTCCTGCAGGGGCCGGGAACCGCCGCCCGCAACGACATTTTCGCCCTCGAGTCCAGGTCCCTTTCGGTGGCGCTTGCAAGGAAAGTCCTCGACCGCTGTCCAGGGGTCGGCCCCATGGAGATCACCCACGTTGTCACCGCATCCTGCACGGGTTTCTACAATCCCGGGCCCGACTTCTATATCGTGTGCGATCTAGGCATGCCCTTTTCCACCCAGCGCTATCACCTGGGATTCATGGGCTGTTATGCAGCGTTTCCCGCTCTGCGGATGGCAGCGCAGTTCTGTCAGGCCGATCCCGATGCCGTCGTTCTGGTGATGTGCCTGGAGCTCTGCTCGCTGCACCTCCAGATGAACGGAAACGAGGATTCCCTGTTGGCGAACTCCCTCTTTGCCGACGGCGCCGGCGCGGCGATCGTCAGCGCCCGCCCGCCGGCCCCCGGCCAAAGCGCCTATCGGATCGACGACTTCCAATCCGCTCTCGTTCCCAGCGGCGAGAAGGACATGGCCTGGCGCATCGGGGATCACGGATTCGACATCGCCCTGTCCACCTATGTTCCGAAGATCATCGGCGCCAATATCCGAGAGTTCATCGAGCCTTCCCTGGCAAGGATCGGTATTCGCATGGCCGATGTAGAAACCTGGGCCGTCCATCCGGGCGGCAAGTCGATCATCGACCAGGTCCAGGCGAGCCTGTCCCTGCGCCCGGAGCAGGTCAGGGCCTCCCGGGAGGTACTCCGCAATTTCGGCAACATGAGCAGCGCGACCATCCTTTTCGTCCTTCAGGAAATCTTGCGGCAGCCGTGCCGAAGCGACAGCGAAAAGGTCTGCGCAATGGCTTTTGGCCCGGGGCTGACGGTGGAGATGGCCCTGCTCCAGGCTCACCGGGCCGGATCCGGCGCCGGCGGCGAAGAAGCCTGTCCGCCATGAGGTTGAGCGTCGCTACGAATTTCGACCCTCTCCTTGTCGAATCCATCAAGGAGTACCCGGTCGTGGAGCTCTTCGGGAAACTGCGGGAGGACGCGGTAGGTGGGGGACGGGCGCCTTACCAGCTGGCCCCCGTGACGCGGAGAAGTCTCGAGGAGCACGTGCGGCATGCGCGCCGGGCCGGGATCGAATTCAATTACCTCCTCAACGCCTCCTGCCTCGGAAACCGCGAGATCACGCGCGCGGGACAGAAGGAGATCGAGGAACTGGCCGGATGGCTTTGCGAAATGGGCGTCGCGTCGGTCACCGTCGCGACCCCCTACCTGCTGAAGCTCGTCAAGACCCGCTATCCGCGTTTAAAGGTGCGCGTCTCGGTTTTCGGGGGCGTCGACCGGGTGCGCAAGGCCCGGATGTGGGAGGAACTGGGCGCGGACAGCATCGTGCTGGACAGCATCCTGATCAACCGGGAGCTTTCGACCCTCGAGAGGATCCGCAAGAGCGTGAAGTGCGATCTCGAGCTGATGGCGAACAACAACTGCCTCGCGGGATGCGCGCTCTCCCCGATGCATATGAACGCGCTTTCCCATGCCGGGCAGTCCTGGCATGGAAACAAGGGGTTCTTCATCGACTGGTGCTTCCTGAAATGCACCGAGATGAAGCTGCGCGACCCGGTGAACTTCCTCCGCTCGGAATGGATACGGCCGGAGGACCTGCACTTGTACGAGGGACTGGGCTACGACCGGTTCAAGATCGCCGAGCGCGACATCCCCACCCCCCTGATGGCGGCGCGGGTCAAGGCATACGCCGAAAGGCGCTACGAGGGAAACCTGCTCGACCTCGTCCAGCCTTACGGTTTCCAGGGCGTGAAGGAATCCGGCCGTACCAACCGGCGCGGGTTTGCCTGGCTCCTCCGGTTCTTCTTCAGGCCGATGCTCGCCAATCCCGTCCGCATGCTCCTGCTCAAGCGCCTTGCCGACCTCCTGTCCATGACCCGGCCGGTGGAGGGGGACCCGCTGGTTTTCATCGACAATCGGGCGCTGGACGGATTCATGGAGCGTTTCCGCGAAAGGGGATGCCGCGAGGAGGATTGCGGGGAGTGCAGCTGGTGCCACGAATTCGCCGGGAAATCCGTCCGCATGGACGAAGGCAGGCGCGTTCGCGCGCTCGCGGCTTGCGACGAAATCTTCCGGGCGCTGCACGACGGCAGCATGTGGCGCTATCTGCCGGGGAAGAAGGGATGAAAGGGAAGTTGGACTTGAATCTCCGGGATCATCTGAGCATCCCGGAGAGGAAGAAACTGTACAACGAGAGGCATTTCAGCGAGGCCGCGTCGAGGTACGACCTCGCCACCCGCGCCATGTCCCTGGGGCGCGACGCAGCGTGGAAGAGATGCCTGGTGGGGGCTCTGCCGGCGTGGCCCTCGCCTTCCTGTGCGGACCTGGGCTGCGGCACCGGCGACGTGACTTTCCTCCTTGCCGATAAATATCCCGGGGGAAGGGTCGTAGGGCTGGACCTCGTGGAGCCGATGCTGGAAGTGGCCCGGAAGCGCAACCGCCACCGAAACGTCCGGTTCACGAGGCAGGACATGTGCCGTACGGATTTTGCCGGCGAAAGCTTCGACATCGTCACGGGGAGCTACGCCCTGCGGAACGCGCCGGACCTCGGGCGGGTATTCGATGAGATTCGCCGGATCCTGAAGCCGGGAGGTGTGGCCGCCTTCCTCGATTTCGCGAAACCGGAGAATCCGTTCCTGCAGACACTCCAGTGCCGGCTGCTTTCGACCTGGTGCGGTTTCTGGGGCTTCCTCCTGCACCGGAACCGGGAGATCCACGGCTACATCGCCGCGAGCCTTGAAACGTTCCCGGACCGGACGCTCCTGCGGAAACTCCTGTTCGAAAGCGGTTTCGATTTGAACCGTTCGCGGCTCTTTTACCTCGGGATCCTGGAACTGATCGTACTCCGCAAGCGGATGGAACCCCAAGGCCGGGGACCTGCGCCCATTCCCGGCTCCTGATACCGGAGGGCATGTGCCTCCCACCGACCCTCAATCCGCATCCTTCGCCTGGGTCTTCGCGTTCGTGATCCTGCAGCGCGTCCTGGAACTCGGCTTGTGCCGCCGGAACCGGCGTGTGCTATATGCCCGGGGGGGAAAGGAATTCTTCCCGGAGACCTACCCCGTCATGGTGGGGCTGCATGTCCTCTTCCTCCTTGCCCTGTTCCTCGAATCGCATCCGTGGCGCGTCCCTTTGGACGCCTTGACCTTCGGCTGCCTCGCCGCTCTTCTGCCGGTCACAGGCATGCGTTACTGGGCGATCGCCAGCCTGGGAGAAAACTGGACCACACGCATCGTCGTCGTCCCCGGAGAGCCTGTCAAACGGGCAGGCCCCTACCGCTTCCTGCGGCATCCGAACTACCTGGTCCTGGTGCTGGAATTCTTCCTGATCCCCCTACTCCTGCGCGCCCCAGTGACACTGGTCGTTTTTTCCCTGGCCAACCTGCTGGCGCTCCGGCAGCGGATACGGCTCGAAGAGGATGCCTTGCGGGATTTCACGGACTATGAAGAGAAATTCCCCGGAACGCGACAACCTTATTAGAAATCGGCGAAACGGCAAAGACCCCGTTTATCCCAGCTTGATGCAGATCACCCCGAAGGCGATGAGCGCAGCCCCGAGCAGCCGGATTCCTCCGAACCGCTCGCGGAACAGGAGCATCCCCCCCAGGACGCCGATGATGGCGCTGGCCTGCCGGACGGAGGTGGCATACGAGACTTTCGCCATCTGCAGGCCGATGCGGTACATGAGGAAGGAGGCGAACAGTACCAGACCCGCGAAAAGCCCGCGCGCCCAGTGCGTACGGACCTCTTCCAGAAAATGAATCCGCGAGGAGGTGAGAACGACGTTGGCCAGCAGGAAGAGGAAAAGGACGACGTCGAGATAGTAGGTATAGAGGAAGACGTCCACGACCGTCACTCCCCGCTTGTCCACGATGGCCCCCACCGAGTAGAAGACGCCCGCCGAGAGGGCGAGAAGCACCCCGGGCAGCCGGAGGTTCCGGAGCGGGAAGGAAAG